>NZ_JAPVLS010000001.1:174259-301888 GCF_027158125.1 Streptomyces sp. H39-C1 | reverse complement strand
GAACAGACCCGCGATCCGAGCAAAGAAGTCCTCGAACCACGCCGCCCAGACCTCAACGTCCCGCTGCGTCTCCACGCCCTGACCAACGACTCACCCGATCAGCAGGCACGAACCGCCCCTGTAGTACAGGTGAACAAGCTGAGCCGGGCAACAGTGCCCACGGAGGACGATATCGATCCAGGGGCATTCCGGCTTGCCGTCCTCTACCTGATCCACCGCATCTACGTCGGCGGACCCTCGCTACCCCTGGAGGAACAGGTCCGAATCGTTTGGCGCGTCCCGGAGCCGGGACGCGGACCTTCTGCATCCATGTCACAGGCCCGGTAGATACGAGGCCAGGCGCCCTCGTAGACGTGCCCCAAAGCAAAGGACATGTGTCCAGACCGTCGCGAGGGCAGAACTGCCTGGCTTCGATGCTGTTGGCCGCACCGCTGGGGCCGTGCCAGAACGTCCCAGTAGGGCCGGTAAAGGGCGGTCAAGACAGGTGCCGAAACAGCACTCAGTTCAAGCGCGCACCAGTCTGCTCCCGCAGGTCAGCGAACATACTGATGTCCAAGTGTCGAGTGATTCCCAAGCTCAGAGCGCGGGTTCGATTCCCGTCACTCGCTCCATTCAAAGCCCCAGGCCTCACGGCCCGGGGCTTCTTTGTTGTACGGACACGTTGTCAGCGGACACGTTGTTATTGGATGCCTTGTTATGCGGCCGCGTGCGATCGTGCCCGGTCCTGAATTCCCTGTCATTCCCGACTGCCGTTAACGGGCGGGGCAGGGCGGTGCAGCCGCCAGACCACTTCTATCCCGCTGCCGGCGGGAGCTGCGGGCGGTGTTGCCTGTTCGCGGCGGACTTCGGTGAAGCCCAACCGGCGCGGGATGGCGGCGCTCGAGGTGTTGGCCAGGTCGTGGGTGATCTCCAGGTATTCGACGTCCGGCAGGGTGAACATCTCGGTGACGATGGCGGTGGCCGCTCTGGTGGCGATGCCCTGGCCGGTGGCCGCAGGGTGCAGCCAGTACCCGATGCGTCGGCCCTGGGGTTCGGCTCCGCGGTAGGTCTGGCACATGCCGATGAGGGTGCCGTCCTGGGCGATGGCGTAGTTGTACACGTCACCGCTCGCCCACTTCGACTCGGACTTCGCGAGGAAGTCGCGGGTGCTCTCCTCGCTGTGCCGGGTGACCCACGCCTCCCAGGGGCGCAGGTGGTCCACGGACTCCTCGATCAACGTGAACGCCGCAGCGAAGTCGCGCTGTCCCCGCCAGCTTCGCAGGACGAAGTCTCCGCACTCGATGATCTGCCTCGGTCGCTCCATGACGGCCATGGTTGTTCGCAGAACGGCTCCCTGCAATGGGATGGGGACCGGGATCGGGGTCGGGAACGGGGTCGGGAACGGGAGCGACCGCCCGGGGCAGGACCTTCCGCAGAGGCGCAGTACTATCCGGCGAGCCTCTGTGAATCAGCGTTCTGGTGGGTCCTGGGTAAGCGGTGGGGGATTTATGCGCGTTATGCGCTATCGGCGTCAAATTGTCGTATCCACGGCCGCGCTGCTGAGCAGCGGTGGTCTGTTCCCGCTGTCCGCGCTGGCGGATGAGCCGGTCGCCAATCTGTACGTGAGTCCCACGCATTGCAGCGACACCGGGGTGGGGACGCAGGCACTCCCGTTCTGCACCGTTCAGGCGGCGGCAGATGTCGTGAATCCCGGGCAGACCGTCACTATCGGCGTGGGTAGGTACACCGGCTCGGTCACCATCACCCGCTCGGGCACACCGACGGCGCCCATCACCTTCAAGAGCCCCGCCTTCACCAGTCACACCAGAACCACCAACCCCATTCTTTGGCGGCCTGACAACAGCACCGCGGCCGCGGTGACGGTGTCCGGAGCACACGACATCCGCATTGCCGGGATCATCGTCGAGCACGCACGCGGTGACGGCCTTGCCGTGGTGGGCTCCACCCGCATCGCCCTCGACACGAACGCTGTCGGGCAGGTGTGGGAGACCGCCCCCGAGACCCCGGACGGGATCTCCGTCGACCACACCTCGTCCGACGTGTCGATCACCAGGAACGAAACGCGGGGGAGCCTCGGACACGGCGTGTCCATCGCCTCCGGGGCAGAGCGCGTCACCGTCGCATCCAACCTGCTCAGCACCGACCAAGCCGGTGGGATAGGCGCGACCGATGTCTCCGGGCTCACGGTGACCGGTAACACCATCATCGCCGGCAGTTGCTCCCCCGGCCTGTCTATTACCGGGACGTCGTCCGGGACGGTGGAGAACAACGCGGTGAAGGCGATGGCACCGTCCGGAACACCGCCGTGCACAGCGGCCCCGCTGATCACGGTCGCGACCTCCTCGACGAACACCGTGAAGACGGCCTACAACGCGCTCGCCGCCGCGGCTCCCCGTTTCGACTACACCTGGGGCGGCACCGACTACACCAAGGCGGCGGACCTAGCGGCCGCCGTACCCGGCCAGGCCGGCCAGGACCTCGACGTACCCGCAACCGACATCTCCACCTCTGCGCAGCCGGAGGGGTCCCCGCTGATCGACTCGGGTGACTCCCACGCCCCGGGCGTGACCAGTACGGACTGCTCCGGGCACCCTCAGCCCGTCGACGACCCGAACACGGCGAACACGGGTACCGGGGCCGGGGCCATGGACCGGGGAGCCTTCGAGCGTCAGAGCACTCTGACCCTGGCTCCGTCGTACAGCCCCGCCTCGGCGGCCGGCACCGTACCGTTCACCCTCGCCGTCACCGCCGCCCCGACCGACAGCTGGGGCGAAACGGTCAGCACGGTCGTGGACTTCGGCGACGGCGGCGGCCCCGTGGCGGTCAGCGGCGGCGTGGCCTCGCACGTCTACCCCACCCCCGGCATCTACACGGCGCGCACGACGGCGACCAACACCGACGGCCTGGCCGTGACCAGAACGACGCAGGTGAAGGCAGCGACGGTTGACGCTCCGCAGGTGGTACTCACCGCTGCTCCGCTGATCTCCGCGCCCCCGCAGAATACGGTCACTCCCGGCATGGCCGCCTTCACCACCACCGCCGGAGCCGACACCTGGCAACTCCAGAGCGGGACGCTCACCTTCGGTGACGGCACGTCGGCCGAGCTGTCCACCTCTGCTCCCACGCACCACATCTACCCCCACGCAGGCACCTACACCGCGACGGTCACCGCCAACGACCTGCTCGGGCGGACGTCGACCGCCTCGGCCACGATCACTGTCGGCAACGAGATCCTTCCCCTGACCCCGAAGCGGATCTACGACAGTCGCTACGGGAGCAGGGTCCCGGCCCATGGGACCGTCCAGTTGTCGAGGGCCCAACTGCACGCCGACTCCACCGGTGTGCAAGCCGCCTGTCTCACGGTGACGGTCACCAACACGAAAGCCGGTGGCTTCCTCACCGTCTATCCGGACGGCACAGCCCGGCCGAGCGTCTCCCTGCTCAACTTCGGCCCCGGGCAGACCGTTCCGAACATCATGATGGCCGTCCCCGGCGAGGACGGCCTGGTCGACTTCTACAACGGCAGCAGCGCCCCGGTCGACCTGATCATCGACTCCTTCGGTGTTGAGGTCGGCGGCGACCCGGCCAGCCGGAGCTCCCAGATCGGCGTCACCTACTCCGCCGCCGGCCCCGCCCGGGTCCTGGACACCCGCGACGGCACCGGCGCGCCGAAAGCCCCTGTGGCACCGCACGGTGGGGTGGTCCTGACCGTCGCCGGGCGCAAGGGGGTGCCGTCGGACGCTTCGGCGGTACTGCTCAACGTGGCCACGACCGACACCAAGGCGGGGGGCTTTCTGACCGCCTACGGTCACGGTGACGACAACCCCGGGACCTCGAACTCCAACTGGACCCCGGGGCAGACCGTGTCCAACCTGGTCCTCGTCCCCGTCAAGGACGGCAAGGTCGTGCTCTACAACGGGAGCGGTGGAACCGTGAGTTTCGTCGCCGACGTGGTCGGTTACTACGACTACCCGGGCACCGCCTCGGTCGTCGTGCCGACCTCGCTGACCAGGGTCCTCGACACCCGCACCGGAACCGGTACCGGCGGCGGTGCCGCGAAGCTCGGTCCCCACCAGACCGTCCGACTGCAGATCGCCAATCGCAACGGGGTGCCGGCCACCGGTATGACGGCGGCGGAACTGAACATGACCGTCACGAACAACGTCGGCGGCGGCTTCATCACCGCCTATCCCGCCGGGACGGCTCGGCCCACCGCATCCAACATCAACTTCAGCGCCGGACAGACCGTGGCCAACGCCTCGGTCATGCCCACCGGCACGGACGGCGCGATCGAGTTCTACAACGGCAGCAGTTCCCCGGTCGATCTGGTCGTCGACCTCTCGGGCTACTACTACGGCTACACCCGGTAGCCGGAACCCGCCCGCCCTCGGGCCCGGCGCACCGCAGGAGCGGTGGCCGGGCCCGAGGGCTCGGTCCGTCCCCTGGTGGGGACTCCCTGGGAACGGTCAGCGGCGGCGTGGGGCCGTGGCGGTGGTCGCCACCAGGGCGTCGGTGACGAGGCGGACGCCGCGGGCGAGGCGGCTCAGCTGTTCCAGCTCGACGGCGTAGAGGCGGATCGTGTTCTCGATGACGGCCTCGACCATGCCCATGGTGGGCAGCTCGGCCCGGCTGGTGGTCATCGCCACCTGGACCGCGCGCATCTCGTACTGCAGCTGGAGCTGTGCGTGGCGGGCGAGGAGGGCCGGGTGGCGGGTGAGCGTGGAGTATCCGGCGTAGCGGGCCGGCAGCAGGTCACGCAGCCAGCGGGTGGCGGTGCGTTCCCAGTCGGGGTTCCCGGGGGATTTGACCTGGCAGGGCCAGTCCGGGCTGAGCGTGGTGAGGGTCGTCTGGGACATTCTCGTCGCTTCCGAAGAGTGCCGAACTCTGATCAAGAGGTTTGTTGGCTGCCTCGGCCCAGGGGTTGACCGAGGCTGCCGTGGGCGCTCCGCGGGATGCGAGCGCCCGGTGTGAACACCCCGGGCGCGCCACGAGGAGGGAGCGTCGGCCCGGGTGTTCCGTCGGGAGGGCGGGTCACGCTCTCCAATGGCGTCCGGTGGGCCCAGGCGCCGATTGCAGTAAACATATATACCGTCGAGTACGCAAGGGTATGAAAAAATTCATACATTCCGGGCAAGGCGGAGCCGGGCGGACGGTGAAAACGGTTTCCAGAGGGTTCTCAGAGGAAGAAACCGTGCTGATCGGCGACCTGCTCGTACCCCTCGAGCCGCGCCTGCGTCCGCTCCGGATCGGCGTCGGCCATGGCCTGCAGCAGGGCCGCGGACAGCATGCCCGGGGCCGCGTACGAGTCGAAGACCAGCCGCGAGCCGGTTCCTGCGGTCAGGACGACGTCCGCCTCGTCCACCAGCGGGCCCAGGGTGAGATCCGTGATCAGCGCGATGCGCAGTCCGGCGCTGCGGGCGGCCCGCAGCGCGGCCAGGGTCTCCTTGGCGTGCCGGGGCATGGCGAACGCCAGCACCCACGCCCCGCCGGCCGCCCGGGACTGCAGCAGCGCGTCGAAGGCGACGCTGCCGCCGCGGGTCACCACCCGCACATCGGGGTGGATCCGGCGGGCGGCATAGGCGAAGTACTCCACGAGCGGCGCCGAGATCCGCAGGCCGAGAACCGTCAGGGGCACGGAATGGGCCAGCTCACGGCCGATGTCCAGCACCTGGTCGGTGTCGGCGAGCAGCCGCCGCACGTTCTCCAGGTTCTCGATCTCCGCGTCGACCGCCGCCTGCAGCTCGTTGCGGCGGACCTGCTCCCGGCTCTCCGGCGACCCCGCGACCGCGCTCAGCGCGATCGGCTGCAGCACGTCCCGCAGGGCGGGATAGCCGCTGAAGCCGAGGGAGGCGGCGAAACGGGTCACGGACGGCTGGCTGACGCCCACCCGCTCGGCGAGCTCCGTGATCGAGAGGAAGGCGGCCTCGGTGAGGTGGTCGATCAGGTACTGGGCGATACGGCGCTGCCCGGGGGACAGGCGATGGCCGTTGAACAGGGCGTGGACGCGGTCCGCGGGGGCACGCTCCAGCTCCAGGGGCTGCCCACCCGGGGTGATCGCAGCCGCCTGTGCCCGTGCCTGCTGCCCCGATGGCACCGGTGCGCCTCCTTATTCATGCCGCTCCTGCTCAACATAGCTCACGCCTTGTGGACGGCCGGGAAATCGCCCCAGGGCGGTGTTCCACTGTTCGGCGATGGCGTCCGAGCGGGCGAAGTGCGCGGTGGCCTCGTCGTCGCGGCCGAGGAGCCGCGCGAGTTCGCCGAGGGTGTACGCGACCGGCCGGATCGCCACGGTGGAGCCCGAGCTGGGCGGCGGTGCGTGGCGGTAGGGGAGCAGCGCCGCGTACAGCTCCTCGGCGCCCTCCTTCTCGCCGAGCGCGACCATGGTCATCGCACGGAAGGTCGCGAAGACCTTGAAGAAGTAGTCAGGGCGGATCGGCAGTGCCTGCGCCAGCACCTGCCGGGCCTCGGCCGGCTGCCCGGCGGCGGCCAGGGCCGCGGAGAGCAGATCGCAGGCGATCGGGCCGTAGGCGTCGAACGCCTGCCGGGCCGGCGGTACGAACTCGCCGAGCCGTCCCTGGCCCGCCCTGATCGTCGCGGTGGCGATCAGCAGATAGCCGGCGGCGTGCGGGGAGCCCTGGCGGCCCATTCGGGCGGCCGCTTCGGCGTAGAGCCGCTCGGCGTCCGCCACCCTGCCCTCGATGTGCGCGAACGTCGCGAGCATGCTCTCGCCGACCGCGGCGGGACCGGGCATCCGGTAGGCGCGGGCGAGCTCCAGGCACTCGGCGGTGAGCCGGTACACGCCGGTGACGTCGCCCTCGACGGCCAGGGCGGTCGACCGGATGAACAGCCCGTACCAGCGGTAGATCGGCAGGTCGTGCGCGCTGCCGAGGCGGTCGATCCGCTCCCCCAGCTCCGCCCGTTCACGCCATTCCAGCTCGGTGTCGAGCTCGCGGGCAAGCGTCGCGAGCGCCAGCGCCCGCAGCACGGGATCCCCCAGGCCTTCCGCGATCACGACGGCCTCCTCGGCCGCGGCCCGCGCCCGCGGGTCCTGACCGTCGGAGAGCTCGGCGGAGTACGCGTCCAACAGCCGGCAGCGCACGGCGGGCTCCAGATCCGGCAGCTCCAGCAGGCGGCCGAGTCCGGCGACGACGGGCTCGTCGACCATGCCGTACGGCCGGGTCTGCCAGGGCGTCGGCTCGGTCCAGGCGGTGAACGCGCGGATCAGCAGATCGTCCCGGGCCGCGGCGGTCGCGAGATCGATCGCCGTCTGCCGTGTCGCCCGCGCTTCCATGACGGCCCCGGCCCGTACCTGGGCCCGCAGCAGCCTCCCGAGCAGCTCGATCCGCTCGTCGTCCCGGTCTCCGGTACCGCCCGCGGGGACTCCGGTGCCGCCCGCGGGAACCCCGACACCGTCCGCGGGGACTCCGACACCGCCCGCGGGGGCGCGCAGGCGGTCGAAGCACTCCAGCGCCTGCGCGAGCAGAGCGGCGGCGACGTCGTGCGCGTAACGGCCCTCGGCGAGTGCGGCCGCTCGCACGCAGTAGTCCACGGCCTTGGCCGCGGTGGCCGAGGACGCAGCTCCGGCGTAGTGATGGGCCAGCGCGGAGACGTCGTACGGGGCGAGCCGCTCCAGGGCCGCCGCGATCCGGCCGTGCATACGGGTGGCGCGCAGCCGGCTCAGGTCGGCCAGCAGGGTGTCCCTGACCAGCGCGTGCACGAACCGGACGCGGCCCGGCGCGGGCTCGGTGAGCAGCCCCGCGACGAGCCCGGTCTCCAGCGCGCCCAGCACGCCGTCCTCGCCGGTGTCCGCGGCACCGACCAGTACCTCGACGTCCGCCTCGCGCCCCGCCACCGCGGCCAGCCGCAGCAGGGCCACGGCCGCGTCGGGAAGACGGCCGAGCCGGCGGCGCAGCACGTCGCGCACCCCTTCCGGCACATCGGACAGCGCCACCAGCGCGCCCTCGCTCCCCAGCAACAGGGCGCTCTCGCGGACGTAGAAGGGATTGCCTCCGGTGCGTTCGGCGAGCGCGGCCACCGTCCCGGCGTCCACCGGCGCCTCGCCCGCCGCACCGGTCACCGCTCCGATCACTTCCGCGACGGCCGACTCGGACAGTCCCCGCAGCGGCACGCGCAGCGGGGACCGCCGCGCCAGACCGGCGAGTCCGTCGGTGAGCGGGCCCCCGATCTCGTCCGGCCGGTACGCGGCCACGAACAGGACGGGGGTGCCCTGCGGCAGATCGACCAGGCCCGCCAGCATCGCGAGCGTCTCGGCGTCGGCCCAGTGCAGGTCGTCCAGCAGAACGGCCACCGGCCGCTCGCCCGCCGCCGCCTCCAGCCACTGCCGGACCGCCCGGTGCAGCCGGAACCGGCCGGCGGCCGCGTCCTCCTGAGGGACGGAGCCGGTGGCGGAGCCGGCGGAGTCCGTGGTCCCGTCGGACAACAGCGGCGCCAGCACGGCGGTCGACCCGGCCGGCGGCGGGAACTCCACGGCGACGGACCGCAGTGCCTCGACCCAGGCCCAGGCGGGCGGCGCGCCCTCGGCGTCGGTGGTGCGGCCCATCGCGACGAGCCAGCCGTCACGGCGCAGCCGGTGGCCGAACCGCTCCAGCAGCGCCGACTTGCCCAGCCCCGCCTCGCCGGTCACGAGCGCGACGCCCGGACCGGTGGCGCGCGCCCGGCCCGCGGCGGCCGCGAGGAGCTCCAGTTCGGCCTCACGGCCGACGAACAGGTCCGCTTCGGCGGGCTGTTGTACGGGAGCGGTCGTACGGAGCGGGCTCGTCGGACCCGTCGGGGCCGTCAGGCCTGTCGGACCCGGTATCGGACCCGTCGTCGGATCCGCCGGTGCGTCCGTCGCGGCCCGGAGGACCTCCGCGCGCTGGGCGAGGACCGCCTCTTCGAGTTCGGTCAGGGCGGGGCCTGGATCGAGGCCGACCTCGGCGGCGAGGACCGCGCGGGCCCGCCGGAGGGTGGCCAGGGCGTCGGCCTGCCGGCCCACCGCCCAGAGCGCCAGCGCGTGCAGGCGCCAGCCCTCCTCACGCAACGGCTCGTCGCGGGTGAGCAGTTCGGCCTCGGGAACGGTCCCGGAGACGTCGCCGGAGCGCAGCCCCACCGCGACGCGCAGTTCACGGGCGACCCTCCGGAGCTCCTCCAGGCGCGCGGTCTCGGCGCGGGCCCACGGTTCGTCGGCCGTCTCCGCGTACGCCGGGCCCTGCCACAGCGACAGCGCCTCCTCCAGCAGCCGGCCCGCGGCCTGCGGCCGGGTGGTGAGGAGTTCACGGGCGTCGTGCAGCAGCCGCTCGAAGCGCCAGGCGTCGACCGCGTCCTCCGGCAGCCGCAACGCATAGCCGGGCGGCGCGCTGACCAGCAGTTTCGCCGGGGTACGCGGAGCCCGGCCGGGCTCCAGGAGCCGGCGCAGGTTCGACACGTAGGCCTGCAGCGAGGTCACCGCCTGGGCGGGCGCCGCGTCCTGCCAGAGGTCCTCGACCATCCGGTCGACGGGGACGACCTGGCCGCGCGCCGCCACCAGCAGGGCGAGCACCGACCGCTGCCGACGGCCGCCGAGCGGAACGGGCTCCCCGTCCCGCTCGGCTCCGAAGGAACCGAGCACGCGTACGCACACCATGTCGCCGCACATCGTAAGCGGCCAAGGATCTTGTCGGGCCCGAATTTCCCAGCACCGGGCCACAGTTCCCGGGCGACAGTTCCCGGTCCGCATTCCAAGCCCTGATTCCAAGTCCGTTCCAAGTCCCTTCCAGGACCCGCCGACGAGGCTTCACACATGACGACGAAGAACGCAGCACCCCAGGCCGACGCCCGCCCCGACACCCACGAGATGGTGGTCATCCACCGCGGACTCCGCAGGGAGTCCCGGCTCCTCACGGAGCTGATCGCAGCCGTCGCCCCGGGCGACACCGCACGGGCCGGCGTGCTCGCCGCCCACTTCCGCGACTACCTGCTCGGGCTGACCAACCACCACCACGGCGAGGACGACCACCTCTGGCCGCCGCTCCTGGCCCGGGTCGACATCGAAGCCGATCTGGTGCTGCGGATGGAGGCCCAGCACGAAGGGATCGCCGCGACGCTGGCCCGGGCCGAAGCGGCGCTGCCCGGCTGGGAGGCCACGGCCGGCGAGGCGGAACGCGACGTGCTGGTGGCCGCGCTCACCGAGCACCGCGCCGTCCTCGTGGAGCACCTGGACGACGAGGAGCAGAATCTGCTCCCGCTCGCCGAACGGCACCTGTCCGTAAAGGAGTGGAACGCGCTCGGCGATCACTTCATGGCGACCACGCCCAAGCCCAAACTGCTGTTCTTCCTCGGCATGGTCCTCGAAGAGGCCGACAGGACCGAGCGCGCGAAGATCCTCGGCGAGCTGCCGCTCCCGGCCCGGCTGCTCTGGTACGTCGTCGGCAGCCCCGCGTACCACCGCAGGGTCCGCCGCATCCGCAACGGGACCCGCTGAATCCCCGCTGAGAACCCCGCACACCTCACCGCCCTCCGAGCCCTACCCCTTCACGCACAGGAGACCTGTCATGACCTGGAAGAACGTCACCACCGCCCTCGCCGTCATCGGCGGCGCGTTCATCATCTACGTCGGCCTCAGCTATCTGTTCGCCCCCCGGACGACCGCGTCCGGATTCGGTCTCCCGAGCTGGCCGCAGCAGGACGGCAAGGCCTTCCTCGCCGTCAAGGGCGTGCGTGACATCGCGACCGGACTGGTCATCTTCGCGCTTCTCCTGACCGGACACCGGAAGGCGCTGGGCTGGGCGATGCTGGCGATCACCTTCGTCCCCGCCGGGGACATGGTGATCGTGTTGAGCAACGACGGTTCCGCCGGCACCGCGTACGGGGTGCACGGCTTCACCGCCGCGGCGGTCGCGGTGACCGCCGGGCTGCTGCTTCGCGAGCGCCCCGCCCCGTCGAGCGCCCCCACGACCGCGGGGCCGGCCGCCCGGAAGGCTTCCCGGACGGCCGACCCCGCGCTGAACCGGTGAATTCCGCTCAGCACCCGCTCAGTTGGACGTCACCACGCGGACGGAGCCGGCGGTGCGACGACCGCCGGACGGTCGTCGCAGGTGATGGTGTTCGGCAGCTCCCAGGGCGCGAGCCAGGGACCGGTCGTACCGCCGCCGTCGTTGCCGCCGAGATCGGTCAGGGCGAACTCCGAGCCGGCGGGCGTGAAGTGGAACGAGCCGCAGTTGTTGACCCCGACCGCACCGACGTTGCGGGCGTCCACGTTCTCGAAGGACGAGGATCCCGCGGCCCGGCCGCTGACCACCGAGGTGCCCGTGCCGTCGACCCTGATGTCCTTGAAGTGGACGTTCGTGATCGAGTACAGGTCCTTCACCGGCCAGTCGGAGACCAGCATGATCGCGTTGTAGGTGTTGTCGAGGAAGTGGTCACCGGTCACCCGGATGTCCGCGTCGATGTTCTTCTCCAGCGCGAAGAACCAGATCGCCCCGAGCCCGATGTTCCAGTTCAGCTCGTACGTGCCGGCGCGGACCGTGGTGTTGTCGGTGATCCACAGATGTCCGGTGAACGCCTCCGAGCCGAAGCGGGAGCCGACCTGGATGGCGCTGCCCTCCCGGATCGGGTCCGCGATCAGGTTGTTCGAGACCGTGTTGTCGGTGCCACCGTAGATCGCGATGCCGTTGGCGAGCACCGGCGTCTGCACGGTGTTGTGGTCGAAGGTGTTGCCCGCGTTCCCGGTCTTCTCCGACCACATGGCGAGACCGTCGTCACCCGAGTTGCGGACGAAGTTGTTCGACACGAGCGAGTGCGTGACACCCGTGTGGAAGTTGAGGCCGTCGGCGATCTGGTCGGTGATGACGTTGTTCGTGATCCGCAGGTTGGTCATCGGCCCGTCGAACCACAGGCCCACCTTGGTGTGGTGGAGGTAGAGGCCGTCGATCGTCGAGTTGTTGAGTGCCCCGCCGATCCCGTTCACCTGGTCGGTGTCGACCCGGTCGCGCACATCGCCCTCGACGGCGAAACCGGACAGGTGGACGTTGTTGCTGCCGCCGGCCGCCGCGTCCTTGCCGTAGAAGCCGACGCCCGTGTGCACCGAGCCGTCAGGCAGTGGAGTGGCGAGGGTGACCTGGTGACCCTTGATGATCGTGTACCAGCTGCCGGCGCCCTCCATCGTCACGTTGTCGACGACGATGTGCCGGTTGACCTGGTACGTGCCCGGCGGGATGTAGACCTTGAGGTGCGTCCGCTGCGCGAAGGCGATCGCCCGGTCGATCGCGTCGGCCGAGTCGCGCCGGCCCGACGGGTCGGCGCCGAACGCCAGGACGTTCGCCGCGACGACGGCGACGTGCGGCGCGCCCACGAGCTGGGAGTCGAGCAGGTCGATGGTGGTGGCCGAGGCCTTGCTCCCGGCGGGAACGGTGAGCCGCACCTTGTCGCCCGCGCGGTACTTCCTGCCGAGCGTCAGGCGCTGCTCGTCGTAGAAGTGGTTGGGGCGGAACGGCGTCGCGAACTGCGGGGCGGGCGTCGTGGCGGCGGGCACGCAGGCGCACTCGGTGACCCAGTAATCGGGGTGCAGCAACCCGGCGTTCGGGTCGTTCGAGAACGGATACTGGTTGTACAGCCAGGAGTACCGCGACGTCAGGGTCGCGGTGGTCCGGTTCTTTCCGTTCACGGTGACGTCGAGCGGTGCGGTGATCCCGCCGCCGCCAGGTGCGTCCGGAATGCTGTAGCGCACGGTGATCGCGTCGGCCGCGGCCGGCAGCGTGAACTCGACGTACTGACCCGGCGCCAGTGAGACCGCCCGGCGCCCGGACGCCTCCGCCGGCAGCGTGTACGCGGTGCGGCCCGGGCCGATGACCGTGCCGTTCGTCGCGGCGTTCTCCGCCTCCTGCTCGGCGAATCCCACGCTCGCGCCCCGGCCCGCTACGAGCGCCGGATCGAGCGCGGCGCGTGTCACCACCGGACCGGCACCGCCGACCGCGGCAGGTCCCGCCGACGCCGTCCCACCGGCCAGAACGCTGAGCCCGACGGCCGCCGCCGTCAGCGACGCGACAGCCATCGCGGCTCTTCGCCGCGGTCCGTCCGGCCATTTCGCCACAGCACCTGTAATGCTCCGTGACATCGCCTGCTCGTTTCTCTCGGGAGGACGAACGCCTGGGACCCGCACGGCGAAGCGGCCGCCATGAGGGTGAGGTGACAGTAGGACCCCACTCCCGGTTCCACAAGGTTCCTACCGAAGAATTCCGCCGACTTGCCTTCTAAATACGGCAGTCCATCAAAGTCTTGCGTCAACTTCCTTGATTCATTGCATCGGTGCCGTCCGGGCGGTGGCCCGTGGTGATGTGCAGGCCGTAGCGGTTCCACAGGAAGCGCTGGAGGAAGAGGGTGACGGTGCCGGCCAGGAGCATCCCGGCGAGGTTCACGCCGAGTTGCTGGAACGAGGCGGCGACCTCGTGCCAGTGGGCGAGGGCGACCGCCACGGCGATGTTGCCCGCCGCCGGGACGGTGGTGACCGAGATGAAGACGCCCACCAGGGCAGCGGACTTGCCCGCGGTCATCGACAGGATTCCCGCGACCCCGGCCAGCAACGCCACGATGAACGACCACTTGTCCGGATGGATGATGAAGTCGGTGGTCGGCCTGTTGTCCAGCATCGATGGAGTGATCCAGCCCAGCAGCCGGCTGATGACCGCGCAGGCCGTCGTGATCGCGATCGCCACGGCGAAGCCGATGACGAGCGTGCGCACGGCCGCGCCGATCAGCCGCAGATCGCCCCGCAGCACCCCGAAGCAGGCCGCCGCCACCGGACCGAACTCGGGGCCCAGCACCATCGCGCCGACGATCAGGATCGGCTGGTCCAGCAGCGCGCCGATCGCCGCGATCTGTGTCGCGAGCGCGAGAAAGGCCAGGAACGCCCAGGTGAGGCGGGTCTCGGCGGCGGTGCGCGCGGCCAGTTCCTCCCAGACGACGGCGTCGTCCGGCTCCCCCGGTGCCAGCTCCTCGGCCTTCTCGGCGGCGGTGGAGATCGACAGGTACAGCTCCTCGACGGTGATCCCGCCGCTGTCCTTCAACCCCAGCGCGCGCAACTGCGCGAGCACGCCGTTGGCCGCTTCCCTGGCCACGTCGAACTCGACGAAGTCGCCCGGCGGCGCGTACGCGGCGCCGGGCAGTCTGATCACGTTGACCACCGCGGGGCAGTCGGTGGCGATCCTCAGCACCTCGTCGGTGCGTTCCACGGGACTGATCACTCGCACATGCAGCACAGTGTCATTGTGCCCGTGCCCGGGTTCGTCCCCGGACGGGCGCCGCTGTCACGCGGAGGCGTACCGGTCCGCCAGCGTCCGGGCGGTCCCGGCCAGCCGGGAGCGCAGTTCCGGGGGGCCGAGGACTTCGATGTCCGTGCCGAGGGCGAGGAACGCGCCGTGGGCGTGGTCGAGGGACTCGATGGGGAGCGTCGCGCGGGTCCAGCCGTCCGGTTCCGGGGTTCCGGTGGCGGCCAGGGCGCGGGCGGCGGCTCCGGTGAGCCGGGACGCGGCGCCCGGCGCGAGCCGGACCAGAGCCTCGCCCTGGTGGAGACGGGCGTGGAAGTCCGCCTGGTAGCGCTGCCAGTAGCCGACCAGGCCGAAGTCCTCGGGTGGCTGGAACTCCTCGTCGAGCACGGTGAGTTCGAGGATCTGGTCGACGCGGTAGGTGTACGGTCCCGGCCCGGCGACGAGGTACCAGCGGCCCGCCTTGAGGACCAGCCCGTACGGCTCCAGGCGCCGGTCGACATCGGTCGGCGCCTTCCAGCGGCGGTAGCGGACGTCGAGCACCCGGCTGTGCCACACCGCGTCCGCGACCTTCGGCAGATGCGGGACGTCATCGTCCTCCGCGTACCAGCCGGGCGCGTCGAGATGGAATCTGGACTGCATGCGTTCGGCCTGGGCGCGCAGTTCGGGCGGGAGCGCCGCGCGCAGTTTGAGCTGGGCGTTCGCGAGGGCGGAGCCGAGTCCCAGCTCGGCGGCGGGGCCCGGGATGCCGGACAGGAAGAGCGCCTCCGCCTCGCCCGCGCTCAGTCCGGTCAGCCGGGTGCGGTAGCCGGCGAGGAGCTGGTAGCCGCCGGAGTGCCCGGCGTCGCCGTACAGCGGGACGCCCGCCGCGTGCAGCGCGTCGACGTCCCGGTAGACGGTCCGCACCGACACCTCCAGCTCCTGCGCGAGCTGGGCGGCGGTCATCCGGCCCCGGGTCTGGAGCAGCAGCAGAACGGAGAGCAGACGGCTGGACTTCACTGACACAAGATGTCAGTGAAGGGCCTCTACGGTCCAGCCATGGCTTTCACGGAGAAACTGCTGCGGGTGCTGCCACCGGTCGAGGTGGGGGGCCGTTCCATCAAGCGCTACCACGTCACCGCCGACCCGGCGGGGATCGAGCCCGAGGTCGAGAAGGCCGCGTACGCGATCCTCCCGGAGCTGCTGCCCGAGCCGGACGGTACGCCGCAGGCCACCTTCATCGTCCTCCACAGGGGAGGGGACGACGGAGCGTATCTCAACGCGTACAGCTGGGCCTGGGACAACGCCCTGCACTTCGCCGGGGCGGCGGGCGGCCAGCCGGTGCTGGGCTGTCCCGACCAGGACCCCACGCACTTCGTCCGGCTGGAGCCGACGCTGATCGGCTGCGTCTGGGAGCTGCCGCCGATCCTCCATGAACGGGACGCATGGGTACGCCACATGCTCGCGCCCGACCGCCCCGACCTTGCCGCCTATCTCGCCGACTCGCTCGCCGAGGGCACTACAGGAGACCGCTCATGAACGACTTCGACTTCCTCACCGGCAGCTGGGACGTCGCCAACCGGTGGCGCACCGACTTCCTCGACGAGACCAGCGAGTGGGAGGAGTTCCCGGCCGTCAGCCACGCGTCGGGGCACTTCGAGGGGGGCGCGAACTTCGACGAGATCGTCTTCCCGACCAAGGAGTTCGCCGGGCTGACCCTGCGGCTGTTCGACACCGAGCGCAAGGAGTGGTCGCTGTACTGGGCCAGCAGGCGCACCGGGACGCTGTTCCCACCGGTCACCGGAACCTTCACCGACGGCGTCGGCGAGTTCTACGGGGACGACACGCATGCGGGGCAGCAGATCAGGGCCCGCTTCATCTGGTCGGGGATCACCGAGGACTCCGCGCGCTGGGAGCAGGCGTTCTCGGTGGACGGGGAGCAGACCTGGGTGACCAACTGGATCATGGAGTTCACCCGCCGCTGACCACTCACCGCTGAGCACTCACCGGCAGCCCGCCGCTGACCACGCGCGGGTGAGGGGGCCGGGTCGCTGGAGGAGATGGGCCGGCGACCCGGAGTGGTGCGTGGCGGGCGTCAGCCGTTGTGGGCGCCGTTGCCGGAGAGCACCGGGATCTGGTTCAGGATGTGCGACGCGGCCTCGTCGCCCTTGCCCTGGGTGGAGTTCTCGGCGCACTGCTGGTTCTGCGGCGACGCCAGGACGTTGATGTCCTGGGCCGTGACCGGCACCAGGATGCCGACGAGCGAGCCGACGTTGGCCTTGACCGGGACGCCCGCGCAGAGCTTGTTGAGCGAGCCCTGCACGAGGCCGATCTGCGGGCTCTGCATGCCGTCGGTGTGGGTGTTGCCGTAGGACTGCTCCGCCCCGTTGCCGTTCACGGTGTTGAGACCCGACTCATCACCGATGGCCATCGCGGGCGCGGCCGAGGCGGCACCGACGGCGACGACGGAGGCCGCCAGGGCAGCGCCGGCCAGGAACTTCTTGATCATGATCAGTCATTTGTCTGCGGGGGGATGCCCTACGTCGGGGCGAAGAGATCAACCGTTCAGAACGGGTTTGGTTCCGGAGCTTCATTCCATTGGCGGAAATTGCCCCGCACAGTGAAGTCAGCCGCCGAGGGGCAGGCCGCCGAGCAGCGACGTGGCCTTCGCGGCGCCGGCCAGCGCCGGCGTCAGGTTCTTGGCGGCGTCGGTCGTCTGGCCCAGGAGCGAGTCCGTGGAGGTGTCCGACCGCAGCTTGTCGGTGGTCTTGGAGACCGCGCCCACCACGGGTCCGAGGCTGGCGTCGCCCGCCTGCTGCACCGGCTGCGCCGCGAAGGCCTGGTCGAGGCCGCCGTTGATGCTGGTCGGCATCGGGGCCCCGTCGGCGGCGAACGCCGGCGCGGCGGCACCCACGGCCATCACGGAACCGGCGACGACCACAGCAACCTTGGAGAACTTCACTGTCAACCCTTTCAGTAGCGGCGCCCGGGTCGGCCACAGAGGTGGTGGCCGGGTGAGCGGCTGGTGGCTCACGACGCCGTAGTCCCCCTGGCTAACGACCCCGCCGCGCAACGGAAACCATGAGGAAAGATCCTTCTTGGCAATCACTCGAAAGTGAAGAACTCATGCAATTCTAGTATCAATTGAGTTCTCCGGATTCCGGCCAGGAGTACCGGAAACAGCCGAACGCATGTGAAACAAGCGAAATGACATATTCTCGTTCGCGTGAAGTCGCGGTTCGGCCGGGGGGACCACGGCGTCCGGCCCGTACTATCGAAGACGCACGAGGAGTCCGCAGATTCCTGCGCACGGCCTGCCCGCGGTGGGCCCCCAGCCGCCGGCGAATTCGCCGATTCGGGCACCTCGCGAATCTCTCCTGTCGCGGGACACCGGGGCAGGCCGTTTCCCCATCGCGTCAACAGATCAATTCGATCAGACCCGTGCGGCGCGCGTTCGGCGGTAGAGCATTGCTCCACTCAGCAGCAGCCCCGCACTGACCGCTCCGGCCGTACCGAGATCCCCGGAACCCGTCTGAGCGAGCTGCGCGCGCACCGGAACGACGGGCCGGGTCGCGGCCGCGTGCTTCGGCGGCGTGACCTGCTCGACCGGCGGCGGGGTGACGTGCGTCGGCGGCGGGGTGTGCCGGACCGGCGGCGGCATGGGGTGCGTCGGCGGCGGGGTCCACTCGTCCCCACCGCAGTCCGTACCCATGGCCGGGTTCAGCAGCGCCACGACGTTCACCGAGTCGCCGCACACGGTGACCGGGGCCTGGACCGGCACCCGGATGCTGTTGCCCGAGCCCACACCGGGCGAGCCCGACGTGGTGTTCCCTTCGTCGTGCCGCATGCCGTGGTGGCCGCTGTGCTCCTTGTGGTGCCGGCCGCCGTGCTGGGCGCTCCCGTGCGAGGGTGCCCCGGTGTGCTGCGCGGGTACCGCCGCGTGCCGCTCGTGCGCCGGGGCCGACTCGTTGCCGCAGCCGTTGCCCATCGACGGGTTCAACAGCGCCACGACGTCCACCGAGTTGCCGCACAGGTTCACCGGCGCGTCCACCGGGACCTGGACGCTGTCGCCGGACAGCACGCCCGGCGAGTTCGAGGTGGTCGCCTGCGCCTCCGTATCGGCGTGTGCGTAGCCGCCGGTCATGGCGAGCACTCCGCTCGCCGCGGCGACGGTGATCAGACTCCTGCTCAAGGCCTGTCGCATCGACTCTCTTCCCTGCCATGGGTGTTTCACGAAGCGCGCGGGAAGGTCTCCCGCACGCCGCAACCGAAGCGGCCCCGGAGCACAGGCGAGCGCTCCGGGGCCGCAGCGGGTCGCCCTCACGGGCTGGGGACCAACGTCACTTGTTGGTGCAGGCGTTGCCGAACGCCGGGTTGAGCAGGGCGATGACGTTGACCGTGTTGCCGCACACGTTGACCGGGATGTGGATCGGGACCTGAAGGCTGTTGCCCGACAGCACACCCGGGGAGTGCGAGACCTCGGCCTGGGCGCCGGCGTCGGCGAATGCGGGGGCAGCGCCACCCATGACCATCAGCGTTCCTGCGGCGATTGCGGCAACCTTCGAGTATTTCACGTTGAGCTCCCTTTCCGTAGGGGCGTCGATCACAGTCACGACCGTCGTGCTGCCCGGGGGAATTTCTTGCCGCCCGTGACGCCGCTACCATCCGGGGTAACGACTGCCGATGGCTGGAGAAACCCTTCACGTGCCGCTGCCGTGATCATCCACCCGAATGCCGTAACTTCGGCTTCCGCAATTCACGAATTGCCGTGCTGAATACGATTCCAGGTACGAATTGCGGTCAACGCAGAACAGCCCTGGCCGCCGGTGGTGATCACCGGCGGCCAGGGCCTTCAGGCAATGCGGATCAGTGGTTGCCCGCGCCGTTGCCGGAGAGGACCGGGATCTGGTCCAGGATGTGCGACAGCGGCTCGTCGCCCTTGATCTGCGAGGAGTTCTCGGTGCACTGCTGGTTCTGCGGCGACGACAGGACGTTGATGTCCTGGACCGTGATCGGAACCAGGCCGACCAGCGAACCGACGTTGGCCTTCGCCGGGAGGGCGATGCACGGCTTGTTCAGGGAACCCTGGACGAGCGCGAACGAGGGGCTCATGTAGCCGCTGGTGTAAGTGTTGCCGTACGACTGCTCGGAACCGTTGCCGTTGGTGGTGCTGGCACCGCTGTCGTCGCCGATCGCCATCGCGGGCGCGGCCATCGCGGCGGTGGCGCCGACGACGGAGACAGCCACCGCAGCCGTGGCGAGGAACTTCTTGATCACGATTATTCCTTCTTGTGCGAGATTGCCCCGGTACCGGGTCGGACTGATCAACTGTCCATCCCAGGTTTAGTTATGGCCCTTCACCCGAATGGTGACGACCCCGGCCCGGACAACGAGCCGTGCGGTCAGCGGTTCACGCAGACGTTGCCGAATACCGGGTTGAGCAGGCCGATCACGCTGACGGAGTTGCCGCACAGGTTGACGGGCACGTGCACCGGAACCTGGATCTGGTTGCCGGAACCGACACCGGGCGACTCCACAGCGGCACCCTGGGCACCGGAGTCCGCGAAAGCGATACCGGACGCACCGGCGACAGCGGCACCGGCGAAAGCGGTCAGAACGGTTGCCTTGGCGAAGCGTGACAAGGGAGCACCTTTTTCTACTGGAGAGCTGGAAAGCGGCGTTGGCCCGGATGGGCCAACGGAACTATCAACGCACCGGCACGCCCGGGGGTACCTCCCCCGGAAGGTGAAATCCCGCGCATGTGTACGGGTTGCCGAATAGCCGCATCGTTTCTTTCGCGACCCCGTTCGACAAACGCCGGTACGTCAACACACCGCGCTGATTGATCAGTTGGTCGTAAGAATGTGCTAGGAGCCGTGGTCAGCGCGTCCTGCGTGATTTTCAATCCGCGCTCTGTCACGGTGCATTCCTGTTCTGATGGTTGACTGTGGAGAGCAACCAGCATTCCGCCGGCATTTGCGAGCGGACGAACAGGAGTTCGCCGATCGACCTGCGGGCGCCGGTCGGTGAACCAGGTTCCGCCGTCGGCCGGCGGCGGCACTGAGCTCCGATTTCGCGCCGGCGCGCCGAACAAGGATTACCTGCCCGGCAGACCCCTCGTTGTTAGCGGGACAGACCACTGATGTGGCGGGACAGGGCAGGCAGCACACATCCGATTCTTCATGTCGCGGAGAGAGAGAACGGCGCGCGATGCCGCAACACCAGCAGGACCCGGGCCGGCTGACGGTGCTCCACCTCGTTCAGCCGGTCGACGGCGGGGTCGCCCGCGTCGTCACCGACCTGGTGCGGGCCCAGGTCGGTGACGGGGTCCGCGCGGTCGTGGCCTGCCCTCCCGGCGGCGTCCTGGCCGCCGACGCGGCCGAGGCGGGCGCCGAGGTCGTGCCCTGGGCGGCCGGCCGTTCCCCCGGCCCAGGCCTTCCCGGCGAGACCGCCCGCGCCCGCCGGGTGGTCCGCGAGGTGCGTCCCGACCTGCTGCACGCCCACAGCGCCAAGGCCGGACTGGCCGGACGGCTGGCGGTACGCGGCCGGGTCCCGACGGTGTTCCAGCCGCACGCCTGGTCCTTCGAAGCGGTCGGCGGGGCGACCGCGTACGCCGCTCTGCGCTGGGAGCGGTGGGCCGCGCGCTGGGCCACCCGGGTGCTCTGTGTCAGCGAGAGCGAACGGCTGACAGGGGAACGTGCCGGGATCGACGCCCGCTGGGCGGTCGTTCCCAACGGCGTCGACCTCGAGCGATTCACTCCCGACGGCGGGCCGCCGGACGCGGCCCGCGGACTGCGCGCCTCGATGCCCGCCCTCACCGACCTGGGTCCCGCCGACCGCCTCGTGGTCTGCGTGGGCCGGCTGTGTCCGCAGAAGGGCCAGGACCTGCTCCTGCGGGCCTGGCCCGAGGTCACCGCCCGGCTGCCCGACGCCCGGCTGGTCCTGGTGGGCGAAGGACCCGACCGCGACCGGCTGCTCCGGGACGCCCCCGAAGGGGTGCTGTTCGCCGGGGCCACCCGCGACGCCGTCCCCTGGTACCGGGCCGCCGACGTGGTCGTCCAGCCGTCCCGGTGGGAGGGGATGGCGCTGGCCCCGCTGGAGGCGATGGCCTGCGGCCGCCCCGTGGTGATGACCGACGTCGACGGCGCGCGGGAGAGCCTGCCACCCGGCCAGGAGCGCTTCTGCCTGGTGCCGCCGGAGGATCCCGACGCCCTCGCCCAGGCGCTGCTCGGCCTGCTGACCAACCCCGGCGTGTGCGCAACCGCGGCCCGCCGGGCCCTCAACCACGTGCGCACGACATACGACGTGCGGCGGACGACGGCATCGGTCGCGGACCTCTACCGCGACATGCTCGATCCGTCGCGACCCGAGTGCAGGGAACGCATCACGCGATGACGACGGAGAGCGCAAGCGCGCCCCACCCAGCCCGGCACGTGCGGCAGACCAAGGTCGCGCCCGCCACCACCGCCCCGATCTCGCCACCCCGGGGACCGTCCGACGCCGCCGTGCAGCGGCGCCCCCACGCACGGGTCGCCGTCCGCCACCGCGCGGTCGTCCCGCTCGTCGCCACCGACTGCCTGGCCGCCGCCGGCGTGCTGGCCGTCCGCCCGGGTTCCCCGGTGCTGCTGCTCGGACCGCTCCTGGTGTGCCTGACGCTCCTGCACACCTACGCCGGGCTGTACCGAACCGGCCTCGACCCGGCGGCACTCGACGAGTTGCCCGCGCTGCTCGGCTGCTCGGCCCTCGCCTGGTGCGCGTCCGCCACCACCCTCGCCGCCGTCCGCCCGGCGCACTCCCCCGGCTGGCCGGTGCTGCTCACCACGATCGCCGCGACCAGCCTGCTGGCCTGCGCCGCACGCGCGGTCGTCTACCGGTTCCAGCGCTGGTCGGCGCGGCGCCCTCCGCGCTCGACGCTGCTCGTCGGGGCCGGTCCCGTCGTCCAGCAGGTGGCCGACGTGCTGTACGCGCACCCCGAGTACGGCATGCGGCCGGTCGGCGTGGTGCACCCGTACAACACGCCGGGCACGGACTCACCGCTGCCCGTGCTCGGCTCCGTCGGCGACATCCACCGGGCGATCATCCAGAACTCGGTGCGCTACGCCGTGTTCGCCGGCCCCCCGGCGGGCAATCCGGCGGCCGCGAACCTGGTCCGGCTGCTCGCCGCCCGGGGCTGCTGTCTGTGGCAGGTCACGTCGGGGCCCGGCTCCAGGACCGCCGGCCGGCCGGCGGCCGGCCATCTGTGGGGCTTCGCCTGCGCCCGCCTCGACCCTTACCCGCGCCCCGGCGCCGGCCTGATCGCCAAGCGGGTGCTGGACGCCCTGCTCGCCTTCCTGGCGCTGCTGCCCGCGGCCCCGATCCTGGCACTCAGCGCGCTGGCCGTCCGGCTCTCCGACGGCCCCGGGGTGCTCTTCCGGCAGGAGCGCGTCGGCCTGGACGGCCGGCCGTTCGTCCTGCTGAAGTTCCGCACCCTGCGGCCGAGCGACGAGCGGGAGTCGGCCACCCGGTGGAACGTCTCCCACGACCGGCGGATGAGCGCCGTCGGCCACTTCCTGCGCCGTACCTCGCTGGACGAGCTGCCGCAGCTGTGGAACGTGCTGCGCGGTGACATGAGCCTGGTCGGCCCCCGGCCGGAACGGCCCTACTTCGTCCGCCAGTTCAGCCAGACGTACCCCGGATACCAGGAGCGGCACCGGATGCCCGTCGGCATCACGGGCCTCGCGCAGATCCACGGGCTGCGCGGCGACACCTCCATCGAGGACCGGGCCCGCTTCGACAACCACTACATCGAGAGCTGGTCGCTGTGGCAGGACATCCGCATCCTGCTGCGCACCGCGACGGCGCTCTTCCGGTTCGGGGGGAGCTGAGCGTGGCCGTCCTCCCGGACACCGCCCCCCGCCCCGTACGGCACGCGCCGGCCGCCCGTCCCCCGGCCCGCCACGCAGTCGACCGATGGGCCTGGCTGGGGCCGCTGCTGCCCGCGGTCGCGACCGTGCTGCTGCTCGCGGCCCCGGTCGGCGCCGGGGATGTGAGCGCCTCCGGGAAGATGACCCCCGCCGACGCGGCCTCGGGAGTGCTGGTCGCCTTCTGCGCCGTCCGGGCGCTGCGGGCGCGGACGCGTCCGCTGACCGCGGCGGCCGCCCTCGTCCTGGGCGCGCCCGTCGTCGCGATCGCGGTGGCCACCCTCGCCGCCGCCGATCCGGCCGCCGGTGTCGCCGGATTCGTGCGGTACCTACAGGTCTTCGTCCTCGTGCCGACCGCGCTGGTGCTGCTGCTGCGCACCACCCGCGACTTCCTGGTGGTGGCCGGCTCCGTCGTACTGCTCGCCCTGGTGCAGGGCGCGTTCGGGGTCTACCAGTACGCGACGGGAACCGGCGCCTCGTACGTCGGCGAGAACATCCGCGCCGTCGGCACGTTCGGGCCGTCGGACGTGATGGGCATGGCCACCGTGGTCGCCTACGGGCTGATGATCTCCGTCGGGCTGGCCCTCGCGCCGGCCGCGCCCGGCTCCCCCCGCCGGCTGCGGCCGGTCGCGCTGGGCTGCGCCGCGGCGCTCGTGGTCCCGCTGGTGCTGTCCTTCAGCCGCGGCACCTGGATCGCCACCGTGCTGGCGTGCTCGGTGATGACCGTGCTGGCCGGCTGGCGCCAGGCGGTACGGATCCTCGCGGTGACGGCCGCGGCGGGCGTGGTGCTGGTCGGCGGCGCCGGGGTGGGCTCCCAGCTGATCAGCGACCGGCTCGCCAGCATCACGCAGGTGACGGACGCGCCCGACTCGTCGGTCACCGACCGGTACAGCCTGTGGGCCGCCGCCACCGACATGTGGCGCGAGCGGCCGGCCACCGGCGTCGGCCTCAAGGGCTTCCCCGCCCACCGCGACGGGCACGCCGCGCTCGACCTGTCGTCCGGCAGCGACACCGACGGCGCGGGCCAGGGGTTCGCGCGCGAACCCCTGTTGTCCCCGCACAACATGTATCTGCTCATCCTCAGCGAGCAGGGGCTGATCGGGATCACCCTGATCGTCGGCAGCTGGGCGGCGCTGCTGGCCGTCGGGCTGAGCCGGCTGGCGGGAGCCCGGCGCGCGGGCCGCGGCACCGAGTGCGGGCTGATCGCGACCGGGCTGCTGCTCTGGCAGTGCGTCGACTTCCTGTACGCGGACATCGGCGGGCCCTCGACCGTGCTGACCGCCATGCTCTTCGGACTGGCCGCCGCCTGGGCACTGCGCCCGGAGGCCGTCCGATGACGGACACCACGGCGCCACCCGAACCTCCCGCGCAGCCACCGCGATCCGGCGTCCTCGAAGGCGTAGCCCCGGCTGTCGTCCCCGCTCCTTCCCCCGCGCCGGACGGCGGGGGAGCGGCGAGGGAACAGCCCCAACCGTCCGGCCTGGGACGGGTACTGGCGCGGGCCGCGGCCCTCACCGCCGCGCTCACCGCGCTCGGCTCGCTGCTGGGCCTGCTCCGCGACCAGACGATCGCCCACCTCTTCGGCGCGGGACCCGCCACCGACGCGTTCCTGGTCGCCTGGACCGTGCCGGAACTCTCCTCCACCGTCCTCATCGAGGACGCGATGGCCCTGCTGCTGATCCCGGCCTTCAGCCTCGCCCTGGCCCGGCGCCGCGGAGCGGGGCAAGGGCCGGACCCCGTACGGACGCTGCTGGCGGCCACGCTGCCCCGGCTGCTGCTCGCCCTGGGCGCGGCGATGGTGCTGCTCGAACTGGGCGCGCCCGTGCTCGTGGGGATCCTGGCGCCCGGTCTGAAGGACCCCGCCCTCGCGGTCGACTGCACCCGGCTCACCGCCGCCACCGTCCTGACGTTCGGCCTCACCGGCTACTTCAGCGCCGCGCTGCGCGCGCACCGCCGGTTCGTCCCGCCGGCGGCCATCTACGTCGTCTACAACGTCGGCATCATCGCCACCCTGCTGCTGCTCCACGCCCGCTGGGGAGTGCGCGCCGCCGCGGCCGGTGTCGCGGTCGGCGGCCTGCTGATGGTGCTCGTCCAACTCCCGTCGTTCCTGCGCCGGCTGCCGCCGCGCGGCCCGCGCCCGCGGCGCTCGGTGCGGGCCGCCGCACGGGCCGCCGGGGACGCGGGCGCCGCGCCCCTCGGGATCGCGCTGCTGGCTCCCGTCATCATCTTCAGCCTCTGCCGCCAGGCGCAGGTGCTGATCGAACGGTTCCTCGCCGCCTCGCTCCCCGCGGGCGCCATCTCGCATCTGAACTACGCGCAGAAGGTCGCCCAACTGCCGATGGTGCTCTCGTTGATGATCGTCACGGTCACCTTCCCGGTGGTCGCGCAGGCGCTGGCCGACGGTGAGCCGGACAAGGCGCGGCGCCGGGTGGAACGCGATCTCACGCTGGCCGGCATCGTGGTGCTGCTCGGCACCGCCTTCGTCATCGCCTGTGCGCCGCAGATCGTCCAACTGCTCTTCCAGCGCGGCGCCTTCGACGCGGCCGACACCGCCGCGACGGCGTCCGTCATGCGGGTCTACGCGCTGGGCCTGCTGGGCCAGAGCATGGTGGGAGCCCTGGTCCGGCCGTTCTTCTCGGCCGCCCGGCCCACCTGGTACCCGGCCGCCGCCATGGGTGCCGGACTGCTGATCACCATCACCGCGGGAGCCGTCACCGTCGGGTACTGGGGCATCTACGGCATCGCCGGCGCCAACGCCGCGGGCATCACGGCCACCGCCGTGCTGCTGCTGCGCGGCCTCGGCGCGCAGGTGATCGCCATCAGGGCCCGCACGGTCGCGGCGGGTCTCGGCCGGCTCGTGGTGGCCGCCGCGGCCGCCACTACGGCCGGCTGGGCGACCGCCCGCCTGCTGCCGGGACCACTCCTGTCCACCACCGTCTGCTGTCTCGTGGTACCGGCCATTTTCACCGCGGCCGCCGCCGCCGTACGGGTGCCGGAAGTCCCGCACCTGCTCGCCACCGTGAAACGGAAGCTGCCCCATGTCCGCTGAGATCTCCCCCGTCCACGTCCCTCCGCGCCGCTCCGCCGCCTCCGACACGCTGTCCGGACGAGGCCGCCGGACAGCGCCGTGGGTGCTGATGTACCACTCCGTCGGGGAGTGCGCCGACGATCCGTACCTGGTCACCGTCAGCCCCGACCGGCTGGAACGGCAGCTGCGGTGGCTGAACGGCCGCGGCCTGACCGGGGTGGGCGTGGCGGAGCTGCTGCGCGCCCGCGCGGACGGGCGCGGGAAGCGGCTCGTCGGGCTGACCTTCGACGACGGCTACGCCGACTTCGTGGAACACGCGGTACCGCTGCTGCGCCGGTACGAGCACTCCGCCACGGTCTTCGTCCTGCCCGGCAGGCTCGGCGGGAGCAACGACTGGGACGAACTGGGGCCGCGCAAACCACTGCTGACCGAGGACGGCATCCGCGCCGCGGCCGCCGCCGGTATGGAGGTCGGCTCCCACGGCCTCGTCCATCTGGACCTGACGGCCACCGCCGACGACGTGCTGGCCGCAGAGGTGCGCGGCAGCCGCGACCGGCTCCAGGAGATCACCGGGAAGGCCCCCGAGGGCTTCTGTTATCCGTACGGCAAGCTGGACGCCCGCGTCGTCAACGCCGTACGCGCGGCCGGCTACGCGTACGGCTGCGCCGTCGGAGCGGGGCCGCTGACCGGGACGCACGCGCTGCCCCGCGCCTATGTAGGGGAGCGGGACACCGCCGGGCACCTCCACCTCAAGCGGCTGCAACACCTGCTGCGCCGCCGCCCGCTGCCGTTCGAGGGCGGTTACGCCGCGCTGCCGTACGCCCGCACCGCCGGCCCTCGGGATTCCGCGGACGCCCCTGACGTGCCGGACGCCCCTGAAGTGCCGGACGCGCGTGTCGCCGAGGGCCCGCCGGTCCCCTCGGAACCCCGGGTCGAGCAGGACGGCCGATGAAGGTCCTGCACATCATCACCGGGCTCGGCATCGGCGGGGCCGAACAGCAGTTGCGGCTGCTGCTGCGGCATCTGCCGCTGTCCTGCGAGGTCATCACCCTCACCCACCCGGGTCCGGTCGCCGAGGGCATCCGCGCCGACGGCACACCCGTCACCCATCTGGGGATGACCGGGAACCGGGACCTCACCGCGCTGCCCCGGCTCACCCGGCTGATCCGCGCCGGGCGCTACGACCTCGTCCACACCCACCTCTACCGGGCCTGCGTCTACGGCCGGATCGCCGCCCGGCTGGCCGGGGTGCGCACCGTGGTCGCCACCGAGCACTCCCTGGGGACCACCACGATCGAGGGCCGCCCCCTCACCCGCGGCACCCGCGCCCTGTACCGGGGCACCGAGAAACTCGGCAGCGCGACCGTCGCGGTCTCGGACACCGTCGCCGAACGGCTGCGCGCCTGGGGCATCCCGGGGCCGCGGATCCATACGGTGCCCAACGGCATCGACGCCGGGGCGTTCCGCTTCGACGCCGCGGTCCGGGCGGCCACCAGGACCCGCCTCGGGCTCCCGCAGGACGCCTTCGTGGTGGGCGGCGTGGGGCGGCTGGTGGCCGGCAAGCGGTTCGACCTGCTGGTGCGCGCGGTCGCCGGCCGCCCCGGCGCCCAGCTGCTGCTGGCCGGCGCGGGACCCGAGCGCGACGCCCTGCTGAGGCTGGCCGCCGGGCTGGGCGCGGCCGACCGGATCCATCTGCTGGGCGAAACCGGCGGCGGGGACGGCCGCGACCCGGCGCCGGCCCTCCCCGCGCTGCTCGCCACCGTCGACCTCTTCGTCTCCGCCTCGCGCGAGGAGACCTTCGGGCTCGCCGTGCTGGAGGCCCTCGCGGCCGGGCTGCCCGTCCTGTACGTCACCTGCCCGGCCATCGACGACCTGCCCGCCGCGGACGCACCCGGCGCACGGCGTATCGGCGCCGGTGCCGACGCGCTCGCCGCCGCCCTGCGGCAGCACCAGGAGGCCGGACAACACCGCTTCCCGGTGCCGTCCGCCGTCGGCCACTACGACATCGCCGGCACCGCCGGCCGGCTGGCCGAGCTGTACGCGCTCGCCGCCGCCCGGCCCGCCCGGCCCTGACCAGAGCCCACAGAAAGAGCGATCCCATGGACGAGACCCCCACCCACGCCCCCGGCGCGCCGACCCGGCTGCGGGACGCGTCGCGGCGGCTGCCGCGCTGGTGGCCGCTGCCGCTGTGCATCGGCATCGGGCTGGCCGGCGGCCTGGGCTACGGCCTGGCCACCCCGCCGCAGTACTCCGCGACCAGCTACGTCATCGTCGTGCCGCAGCACTCCGACCCGGCCACCGCCCTCGGGTTCGCACAGGCCTACGGCCGCGTCATCACCGGTTCCACGGTGCTGGCCGACGCGCAGGAGGACGCGGGCGTACCTCTCGCGCGGCTGCGCGAGAACGTGCAGGTGGCCACCTCGCCCGACGCGCCGATGATCGCGATCACCGGCACCGGGTCCCGCGCCCGCGACGCCTCGGACATCGCGAACGCCGTGGCGAACTCCCTGACGGCCACCGGCAACCGGAACGCCGCCAACACCGGGGTGCGGTTGCTGATGTTCTCCCCGGCCGCCGTCCCCGCCGCGGCCGCGTCGCCCTCGACGGCGCTGTCCGGCGCCGTCGGCGCCAGCGCCGGCGGCCTGGTCGGCGCGCTGGTCCTACTGGTCCGGCCCGGCAACCGCGGCCGCCGGGCGGCCGCGCACGCCGCTGTTCCCGCCCCGGCCCACGGCAGCCGTCCGCCGGTCAAGGAAATGGCGTGATGACCGGGGGCGACACCGCAGCCGTCCGCTCGGTGACGATGTGCCGCGACCCGCTGCAGTTCGCCGCGCTGCGCGAGGAGTGGGGACGCCTGCACCGGCACTGCCGGACCGCCACCCCG
This sequence comes from Streptomyces sp. H39-C1, assembly GCF_027158125.1. Lineage (NCBI taxonomy): Bacteria > Bacillati > Actinomycetota > Actinomycetes > Kitasatosporales > Streptomycetaceae > Streptomyces > Streptomyces sp. H39-C1. Next base: position 272,863 of record NZ_JAPVLS010000001.1, on the reverse strand, counting down.
TTCCAGAGCCACTCCTGGCTGCACTCCTGGTGGACGTCGTACGGGCGGCCCCGCCGGTTGCGGGTGCTGCTCGTCCGGCAGGACGGGGAGCTCATCGGCGCCGCCCCGCTGATGCTCACCCACCGGCCGCTGCCCGTCCTGGTGCCGCTGGGCGGCAGCATCACCGACTTCTCCGACGTGCTGCTCGACGACAACGCCACCGACGCCGCCGTCACCGCGATGGCCACCGGACTGCGCCGCGCGGCCCGCGGCGCGCTGATCGACCTGCGCGAGGTACGGCCGGGCGCCGCCGCCGAACGGCTCCACGAGTGCTGGCAGGGACCGAAGCGGCGGCTGGCGGACTCCGTCTGCATGGAGCTGCCCGGTGTCCCGCTGGCCGAGCTGATCACCCGGATGTCCACCTCCCGCGGCCAGCGCACCCGGGCCTACGTACGCAAACTCGACGCCCTGGGCATCGAGGAGCGCGTCGTCCCCGAGCACGAGGTGCCCACGGCCGTCGAGAACCTGCTGCGCCTCCACATCCTGCAGTGGGAGGGACGCGGGGTGACCCCGGAGCACGCCAGGCCGCGCTTCGCCGCGCACCTCAAGCGGGCCGGGCAGCACATGGTGGCCGGCGGCGACGCCGTCATCACCGAGTACCGGCTGGACGGCGAAGTGCTGGCGGCGGACCTCAAGATGCTCTCCCCGCAACTGGTCGGCGGCTATCTCTTCGGCGCCGACCCCCGGCTGCGCGCCACCAAGGCCGATCTCACCACCATGCTGATCAGGAACGGCGCCGGTCACGCCACCGCATCGGGCGGCGGCGGAGCGCTGAGCCTGCTGCGCGGCAACGAGGCGAACAAGCTGCCCTGGTGCCCCGACCTCGTGGCCAACCAGCGGCTGCTGATGACGTCGCCGCTGTTCGCGCCCGCCCTCCGGCTCCAGGTCGCACGGGCCGCACTCCGGGACCGGGCGGCCGCGGCGGTGCGCCGCTATCTGCCGGTGGTGCGCAGCTGGCGGTCGCGGCTGAACACCTGGCGGGCGAAGCGGGTCTGAGGCGCCCTTCCGCCGGCACCCGCCCCGGAAAAGACCACGACCTGCGGCGCGCGTCCATCCGCGTGCCGCAGGTCGTCGGGGTCCTGAACGCGTCAGCCGGGGAGGTCGTTGAGCGGCAGCGGCGGGAGCGGGACCGGGAGGGTCGGCAGCGCCGGGAGCTTCGGCAGGCCGGGCAGGTCCGGCGCCGGCAGCGCACCGCCGAGGACCGTGGCGACCAGGAAGTTGACCAGGCCGGTGACGGTCGCGAGCGCGCTGGTCAGGACACCCGCCACGTCACCCGACGTGGCCGCCTTCAGCAGGTTGTCGACGGCCGTCTGCAGACCGGCCAGCGCGTCACCCGCGACGTCGGCCGCACGCGGTGCGGAGCGGTCCGCAGCACTGACGCCGTGCATCGACACACCGGGCAGCGCCGGAACTCCGGGCAGCGCGGGGGTGGCTGGCAGCGCGGGGGTGGCTGGCAGCGCGGGGGTGGCTGGCAGCGCGGGGGTGGCCGGCACGGCCGGCACGGCAGGCGCGGCGGGAACCGCAGGAACGGCTGGGGCGGCCGGAGCGGCGGGGACGGCGGGCGCTGCGGGCGCGGCCGGGACAGCCGGCGCCGCGGGGACCTTGGCCGCGGCGATCGCGGCCTTGACCGCGTCGGCGTGCTTCGTGGCGTCCTCCGCCGACAGCTTGTTGCCGGGGGCCGCGAGCACGGCCTTGACCAGGTCCGTCACCGGCGTCAGGACGGCGCCGACATTGCCGAGGGCTGTGACCTGGGCGAGTAGTGCGGCGGGATCAGGAGCCGCCGGGGCGGTGCGACCGGTGAAGGTACCGGTGGGAGCGACGTCGGGGGACGCGAATGCCGTTCCGGCAGTGCCGAATGCGAGTGCGCCGACGAGGGCGGTGGAGACGATCACGCCGGTCGTCCGGTGGGTGCGCATGAAGATGTTTTCCCTTCGCTGAACAGACGGGTGTACTCCACAACCGTCGAAAGCGAACGGCGGCCCCGCAACCTGTCAACTACCGGCACCCGGCGTGTCGCGCTCCCCCTCCGGCCGGGACCGGCCGTGAACAGCCCCTGGACACAGTGCATTCGGCGTCCGGGGCCGCCGCGAAGGGATTGTCGGCGGCCACGTGAGCCAACCGGGTGCCCCGGGAAAATCGGAAGCGCCGGAGAACGCGACGGTGGCCGCGTACGGAGTACGCGGCCACCGCCATGCGATGAGGTGTCAGCTGTCAGCCGTTGCCGACGCCGTTGCCCGAGAGCACCGGGATCTGGCTCAGGATGTGCGACAGCGGCTCGTCGCCCTTGATCTGCGAGGAGTTCTCCGTGCACTGCTGGTTCTGCGGCGACGACAGAACGTTGATGTCCTGGGCCGTGATCGGCACGAGGCCGACGAGCGAGCCGATGTTCGCCTTGAGCGGCAGGCCGACACACGGCTTGTTGAGCGTGCCCTGGACGAGGCCGACCTGGGGGCTCATCACACCGTCGGTGTGGGTGTTGCCGTAGCTCTGCTCCGCCCCGTTACCGTTCGTGGTGGAGGCTCCCTCGTCGTTACCGATGGCCAGCGCCTGCGGGGCAGCCATGGCGGAGAGACCGACGATGGAAACGGCAACTGCTGCACTGGCCATGAACTTCTTCAGCACGGTTCGCCCTTCTTGAAACTATGTTCCTGTCATTGAAGCGAACTGATCAACTGCCCATCTCCGGTTTGGTTCCGCGATTTCACTCCACTAGCCCAACCGATTTTCCATGCGTGCGCCCGGCGGCAGGCCGCCGGGCGCGTCGCGTTACGGTCAGCTCTTCTTGGGGGTCTGCCATTCGACGCGGAAGCACAGCTTTCCGGTGCCGAACTGGCGCTTGAATTCGTCTCCCATGTCGAGTGGCAGGCACACCTCGGCGGGCGCCGGGGGTGAACTGAGCGTCGGAGCGGGCTTGAAGGGCCCCACCGGAACCGCCGTGCACACGGGTCCGGCCACCTGGACGACCGGCCCCGGCGTCGCGGGCGACGTCGGCGACGCAGTCGGCGCAGGAGCGGGAGACGTCGGAACAGGAGACGTCGGAACCGGTGCGGGCGACAGGCTGGGGGCGGGGCTGAAGCCGGGATCCGGCGTCGGTGTGCAGGGCGCACCGATCGTCGGGAGGGTCACCGGCACCGGGACCATGACGGTCGGAGCAGGCGCGGGTGCCGTGGCGCCGGTGGCGGCCGGATCGGGACCCGGAGCCGGCAGGGGGGTGAGCGTCGCGGCGGGACTCGGCGCGGGCGCCGGGCTCAGCCCGGGCGCGGGCTCCGGCGCCACCACCGGATCGGCGGTCGGCGGGGCCGCCGGAGCGACCACCGGCGCCGTCGCGTCGGCCGGAACCGGTGCGGCGGACGGGGTCTCCGCCACGGCCGGATCCGGAGTCGCGGCCGGGGTGACGGTCGGGGTCACGGTCGCGGGCGGCGTCACCGTCGCGGGTGGCGTCGTGGCGTCACCCGGCGCGGGGCTCACCGGAACGGTCGGGGACTCCGCCGGGGTCGCGCCGTCCGTCGGCGACGGCGACGGCACGTCCGCGGGCGTGGACGTCAGCGGCACACTCGTTGTCCCGCCCGGCGTCGTTGTCCCGCCCGGCGTCGGCGTCCCGCTCGGCGTAGGCGTGGTCGACGGCGTGGTCGACGGCGTGGGTGCAGGCGTTGTCGTCGGCGTCGGAACAGGGGTCGGTACCGGCGTCGGCGTCGGCTCGACGCGGGCGAAGTTCGTCGACCGGAAGACCTTCGACGACTTGGGGTTGTCCGTGCACTGCCACACGCCGTGCGGACAGTAGTCGGTGAGCGTCTGGTAGACCGGCCGGTGATCGTTGATCCACTGCAGCATCATCCGCATGTAGTCCGCGTTGTCGCCGTTGCGGAAGAGTCCCCACTCCGGATAGGAGATCGCCTTGTTGTGCGCGGCCGCGAAGTCCACCTGCGCCTGGAGACCGAACGGCTCCTCGACCTGGTCGTAGAAGGAGTCGCCCGGCGGCTGGTCGTAGGAGTCCATGCCGATGATGTCCACGGTGGAGTCACCCGGGTAGCACGACGTCCAGCCGATGGCGTCCTGGCCGCGGTTCGGCGTGAAGTCGAACCGGAACCGCTGGCCGGGAACGGCGCGCATCGCCGTCACGATGCGGTTCCAGTACGTCTTCCAGGACTCCGGATCCGGACCGCAGCGGTGGGTGTACGTGGTGCCGTTCATCTCCCAGCCCAGCACGACGACCGTGTCGGGCACACCCAGCGCGACCAGTCGCCGCGCCAGCTCCGTGAAGTGGCTGTCGAACCGGCCCGCCGCGCCGGAGCGCAGCAGCGACCGCACCTGGCTGTCGGAGATGTGCTGCTCGTTGCGCTCCTGCATCGGCACGTTGAGGACGAAGAGCCGGTCCGGCTCCGCCTTCCTCCACTGCGCCCACGGCTGCAGCAGCTCGGGCTCGCCCTCGATGTTGTCCCAGCTCTCGCCGGGGAGATAGGTGTGACCCACCGTGAGATGGGTACCGCCCAGCCACTGCTGCAGATCGGCGATCCGCTGCACACCGTCGGCACCGGAGGACGTGAACGCCCCCATCGGCGTGTATCCGGCGGTCGACGCGGGGCGCAGGGCCCCGGCCGGCCCGGGACCCGGCGGTCCGGCGGCCGGTGACGGCGGTGCCGGATCCGTGGCGTCCGCCGCGACGCGCATGTCGTCGACGGCGGTGTGGGTCATCCCGAGCATGAGCAGGCCGGCGGTGGCCGCTCCGACACATGCACCAGTCAGCCTCTGGCGTCGGTGGGCCATGTTTGCTCCTCCTGCGACGTTACCGACACGGAGCACTTTCTCCGGACGGTAATTCAGAAAGTATGAGCAGCCGGGCGAGCGGGCCTCTTCTGATAGTCCATTAGGAAACGTGCGCCGGTCAGAACCGCCGGTGAATCCGTCGGATCGTCAGATCGGGTGAATACCGGGTCCCTGGTTGACTTCCGCCGCCGTATATCGGATTTACGTTCGTCACGGGTCGGAGGCAAACGCCACCCGCACGAATGGAGTTCTGTACTCCGGCTGCCGGGATGAGCGAGCGCCTCACGCCGGGAGCAGGATGATGGTGCATAGCTGACGGACAGTCGGCGCCGCCCGTCCGGGCGAATGCGGCGCGATACCGCCGCTCCTCACAGGTCCGGCCCTGTCGGCCGATATCGAGGAGAGCTGAGCATGAGCGAAGCCAAGGAAAACGGCGGCGGGAAAGCGTCACCGTCCGCCCACACGCGCCGCCGGGTGCTCCGGGCGGCGTTCACCGCAGCCGTCGCCGTCACCGGCACGACGGCGGTACTGCACCCGATCATCACGGCCGGGGAGTCCGACGCGGGGAAGACCGGGTCCGGCCGGTCCGACGCCGGCAGCGACCGGGCGGGGTCCGCCCCGGCTGCGGCCGCCGGAGCCTTCGACGAGGTCTACCGGGGCCGCCGCATCCAGGGTGTGCCCACCGGCACGGCCGACGCCGCCACGACCGAGGGGTCCCCTGTCGTCATCCTCATCGACGGCCGGCAGCTCCATGTCATGCGGCGCGCGGACGGCACCTACCTGAGTGTGGCCAACCACTACCAGCCGTACGCCACCCCGCTCGACACGGCCCGCGGCGCGGTCGACGTGATCGGCGGAGCCAAGCTGTCGCTCGCCGGCGGCGCCTACCACCACTGACCGCAGAAGGGCCGACACGGTGTACACCCGCCAGAACCAGAAGAACATGACCAGCGCCCAGCGGGCGAAGTTCGTCCGCGCGGTCCTGAAACTCAAGAGCAAGGGCATCTACGACGACTTCGTCCGCATACACGGTCAGTACTACGTCTCCGACGGCGACACCGGGCTCCGGGTCGGCCACATGACGCCCTCGTTCTTCCCGTGGCACCGCCGGCTGATCCTGGAGTTCGAGCGCAAGCTGCAGTCCGTGGACTCCAGCGTCACCCTGCCCTACTGGGACTGGACGCGGGACAACGCGAAGACCTCCTCGATCTGGGCGTCCGACTTCCTGGGCGGTGACGGCCGGCGGTCCGACGGCCAGGTCATGACCGGCCCCTTCGCCTACGTCAACGGCAACTGGCCGATCACCGTCGCCGTCACGGACGAGAAGTATCTGACCCGGCAGTTCGGCCGCCCGGACCGTCCGATCGGGCTGCCCACCAAGGCGGACCTCGACAAGGCGATCGCGGAATCGGTCTACGACACCTCCCCGTGGAACTCCACCGCCACCACCAAGGGCTTCCGCAACAGGATCGAGGGGTGGACGGTCAGCGAGACGCAGGGCGGACTCCTCCACAACCGGGTCCACCAGTGGGTCGGCGGCCATATGACGGGCGCCACCTCGCCCAACGACCCGGTCTTCTGGCTGCACCACGCCTTCATCGACCTCATCTGGCTGCGCTGGCAGCGCAAGTACCCGAAGTCGGGCTATCTGCCGGCCCGGCCGCTGGCCGCCTCCGACCCGCAGCACGGCCGCGTCGTCAGTCTGAACGAGCCCATGCCGCCGTGGAACACGAAGCCGTCCGAGGTCATGAACCTGCAGAACATCTACCGGTACGAGGAGAACTGACCCGCACCCGGACCGGCGGGCGAACGCACGAGTGCGGCCCCCCGCGAAGGCATCGCGGGGGGCCGCACCAGTGGGATGGGGGTGTTCGCCCCGGGCCGCCGGACGGACAGGTGACGGGACGGTCGGTCTGCGTCCCGCCGGCCCGCTGTGCCGGGCCGGTCGTCGTCCGGTCCAGTGGCCCTACAACTGTTGAGAACCGGGACTACCAGCCGCCCGAGACGTTCTCGCAGTGGTTGCCGAACGCCGGGTTCAGGAGACCGATCACGTTGACGGAGTTACCGCAGACGTTGACGGGCACGTGAACGGGGATCTGGGCCTGGTTGCCGGACAGAACGCCGGGGGAACCGACCGCAGCACCCTGGGCACCGGCGTCGGCGGCAGCCATGCCGGCGCCCGCAGCCAGAACGGCACCGGCCGCGGCGGTGATGGCGGCTGCCTTGGCAATACGCGACATCGAAATCTCCTTGATGGTGAAACCCAAACCGCAGGACCTGCGGCATTGACGCCCTGCGCAACGCGTATGTATGCCGCATAGTCACGCAGGTTGAGCCGAACTGGTGAACGTCACCGCCGGTGAGGACGGCCCCGACACCAAAGGCTCCGAAGCTTGGACGCTCCGGAGCCTTCGCGCGGGGGTGATGCGCCCTGTCCAACGACCACGGGCCCCACCGGTCACGGCCGGGGGCGGTGCATCGCACCCCTTCCACGGACATACCGTCGTATCGCATGTGCGATCGACACGACCTCGTTCGGTGGGTTTAGCGGTCAGGACTCGCTCTCTCAGGTGACATGCGGGCCCGGTCGGGCGCGGCCCGCCGTTACAGTCCGTTGCCATGAGTCAGACCAGCACCGCTCCGGACATCACCCGGCAGAGCCAGATGGGCACCCTCGCGGTGATCCCCTGGGCCGGCGAGCACATCGAGGACGAACGGGACATCGCGTTCCTCCTGGCCTACTCCCTCGGCGATGTCGAGGGCGGCCCCGAGGCCGCGGAGGCGGCCATCACCGCGGCGATCGAGGAGGTCGGCCTGCCGATCGGCGGGACCATCCTGGACATCGCCCAGGTGCCCAAGGCCCCCGTGAAGCTCCTCGTCGAGGGCGGCCAGGCCGTCCTGACCATGCCGTACCTGCACGCTGCCTGCCCCGTTCCCGAGCAGTGGGTGGACGCGGCCCGCGACCGCGGCATGGTGTATTTCATGTTCGCCACCCGGCCGTGGCCGGAGGCGGCACCGGGGAAGCCGGTCAGCGAAGAGGTGCTCAAGTCCTTCGTGGGCGACGAGACCATGCTGGCCGGGTCCGCGCACTGCTTCGTCCCGATCGGCTCCCTCCAGGGCTGACCGCCCCGGCCGTCACAGCGCGAAGGTCCCCGCCGGACAGTGCCGGCGGGGACCTTCGTGCTGACGTTCCGACGTGTTACGCCTGGGTGAGCAGCCCGGTACGCAGCCGGGTGAGCGTCCGGGTCAGCAGCCGGGACACATGCATCTGGGAGACCCCGAGCTCGGCGCCGATCTCGGACTGCGTCATCTCCTGGCCGAAGCGCATCCGCAGGATCGCGCGGTCCCGCTCGCCGAGTTCCGCCATCAGCGGCTTGAGAGCCTGCAGGTTCTCCACCGCCTCCATGCCCGGGTCGTCCTCGCCGAGCCGGTCGACGAACGAACTGCCCGCGGCCTCCTCGTTGTTCTCCCCCGCGGGGAGGTCCAGGGAGCCGGCGGTGTAGCCGTTGCTGGCCACCAGCCCCTCGTTCACCTCGGCCGGGGTCAGGTCCAGGTATTCGGCCAGCTCCGCGGTGGTCGGGGAGCGGTCCATCCGCTGGGAGAGCGCGTCCTTGGCCTGCGCCAGCGCGATCCGGCGCTCCTGGAGGCTGCGCGGTACATGGACGGCCCAGCTGGTGTCCCGGAAGAAGCGCTTGATCTCGCCGGTGATGTACGGAATGGCGAACGTGGTGAACTCGACCTCGCGCGACAGGTCGAACCGGTCGATCGCCTTGATCAGGCCGATCGTCCCGACCTGGACGATGTCCTCCATGTCCTCCGACCGGTTGCGGAACCGGCCGGCGGCGAACCGGACCAGGGACAGGTTCAGCTCGATGAGGGTGTTCCGCGCGTACTGGTGGTCGCGCGTCCCCTCCTCCAGGCTCTGCAGGCGGTCGAAGAAGAGCTTCGACAGGGCCCGCGCATCCTTCGGCGCGACCTTGCCCGCCTCCTCGATCCACGGCAGTTCCGTCATCGACGAGGCACAGCCGCCCGTGGCCTGGACATCGACCACAGCTGTGTCGTCCGAGTTCACTAGCGCTGTCATGTTCCTCATCCTCCCAGGAGCAACCGGCAATGGCACCCGCCTACCCGGGTCCATCGGTCCCACACCCATGAATCCCGGAATCGCTGTTGCACGTCCGTGACACCGGTCACACACGTCACGGACGTTGAATCGCCACTCTTCTCCTATCAACGTCCCTGGGGGGAACCGCTCATGTCCGCTCGTACCCGTGGCAGCACCGCCGTCGCCGTCGCTCTCACCGCCACCCTCACCGCCGCCACCGCGGCACTGCTCACCGGCTGCGGCCCGACGTCGGGCGCGCGGGCGGTCACCACTCCGCCGGCCGCCACCAACACCCCGAGCAGTGGCAGTTCCGCCGCTCCGGCCGGCGGTGCGACCCCGTCGGCCGGCACCGCTCCGAGCGCCAGTGCCTCCACCACTCCGGCCGGCGGCTCCACCCCCACGGGCACGCCCACCACGGCGGGCAGCACGCGCGCGCCGGTCCTGAACGGCACGGCGAACAGCAAACTGACCATCAGCGACGGCACCCGGTACGTGGTCATGAACGGCACCAGGGTGGACTTCGGCACCGCCGTCAGGGACCTGGCCTGGTCGCCGGACGGCCGCAAGGCCGCGTTCATCGACGGCGCCGGCAACCTCGCCCTCGCCAACCCGAACGGCACCGGACGCGTCACCGTCGCCCGGAACCCGGGCGGGCAGAACTGGTCGCACCCGACGTGGCAGGTGACGGCGTACGACTCGATTCCGGAGCTGTCCGGGCGGAGCAACATCCTCTTCGCGGTCCGGAAGAGCGGCGTCTCCGAGCTGGACAGCGTCCCCTCCAGCGCCGTCAACGGGACGCCGAAGAAGCTCGGTCTGGGCTGGGAGGCCGGCGACGGGGTGAAGCCCGTCCCGCAGACCGGCAACGTCTGGCCGAGCGCGGGCGGCACCCACGGCAGCGCCGTGTACGCGAACTCCGGCACCGGCGAGGTCTTCATCCGTGACGACTACGTCCGCCAGCAGGGATCCGCGCTCACGCACGGCTCGCAGCCGGCGATGTCGCACTCCGAGCACGAGGAGGTCGTCTTCGTCCGCTCGGTCGGCGGTCACGACCACCTGTTCCTGGAGAACCCGACGGACGCCGGCCCGGTCTTCAAGGACCTGACGCCGTACGCCACCACGGACTACACCGAGCCCGCCTGGGCCCCGGACGGCAGCACCATCGCCGCCAGGACGCCGGCCGGCATCGTCACGCTCTCCACGAAGAGCTCCGCCGCGCCGAAGCTGGTGTCCACCTACACCGGGCTGCCGTCCTACCGCGGCTGATCCCCGGGTGCTCCGGGCCGGTCCCGGGCGGCGAGTTCGGCGCGCAGCTCTTCGAGGTGCGCGTCGGACGTGTCGTGCGGCAGGAACTCGACGATGTCGAGGAAGCGGAACAGCACCTGGGTGCCGGTGACGGCGAACTCGTAGTCGCCGAAGCCCACCACCGCGCCCGTCGCACCCCGTACCGCGCCCCGGACGACATGTCCGGTCAGCTCGTCCGGCTGCTGTGCCGACAGCCCGCGGCGCGCGTTCGGACGGGCCAGGTAGGGGCAGACCATCGAGGCGTAGAGCATGCAGGCGCGGTGCCCCGGGCCCTCCAGGGTGGGGGCGAGATTGCGGTACGGGCGCCCGGCGGCCAGCGCGTCGGCGATCGCGGCGCTCTCCGCGGCACCCACCACACGCCACACCGGTCCTGGTGGCATCAGCGTGTCGCAGACCGAACACCGCCGCATGCGGGCGCAGTCGGCGCTGCGGCCGTAGTCCGTCAGCGCGAACTGCGGCTCGTCCCCGTCCCACGGGGTGATGGCCGGAACGGGATAGCCGCGGAGGTCACGCGGCCTGGCCCGGACGGTCGACGGCATCGGCACTGTCTCGAATCGCACGGGCCATGCCTACCAGGCACGCACCCTCGTCCGGCAGGCCGGGTGGGGCTGGGCTCGGAATATCAAGGTCCTGGGTTCTCCGTCGTGGAGATTCCCGCGCTCCGGAGAGGCGGTCTCGACACGACAAGTGGTGCGGTGGCTCAGGAGGGTCGGTTCGGACGTACGGGTGGAGACGGTCGAACGGTGTCGGTCCTGCGGTGGATCAGGCCGCGCAGGGGAGGCGGTCGAAGCGGTCGTCGTCCGCCGGGACCAGGGCGGGGGCGTCCGCGGCGGGCGTGAGGTGCGTGTCGCCGAGGCCCGCGGCCCGCGTCCGGGAGACGGGTGAGGCACCGTGGGCCTCGGCACGGATGCGCTGCTTGATGGTGGGCGGCAGGGACCGTTCGCCGCGGGGCGCGCTCCCGGCGAAGGCCGCGAGGGGCGACAGCGGGACGGCCGGCGCGGTCCGCTCGGACGCCACGACCTCGCGACGGGCGGCACGGGCCGGGGCGGTGAGCCGCAGCGCGGTGAGGATCCCGGCGAGAACGCCGAGGAGGACGGTCCAGAACTGCGCGACCCTGGTGGTTGCGGCAGTTGCGGCGGTTGCGGTGCTTGCTGTGGTGGCCACGGCCCCTCGCTTTCGATCGGTTGGTCTGCGTATGTCCCTCATCATGTGGACGGGGCACGGCGATCTCGGGATCCGCGCCGCTTTTCGTATGAACACCACTCGGACGGGCCAACGACCCCGCTCCGGGGCCCGCGCCCCGGGCTACCGTGGATCCGCGACGGACCGCCGTAGCGTGATGCCCGTCCGAGCAGATCCGCTCCGCCAGGAAAGAGCCCGCCATGTCGGACCGGCGTCCCCGGGCACTGCGCCCGCACAAGCGAGATCAGCGCAACCAGGCCGCGGACGCGGCCCCCGAGCGCTCCATGGAGCCCCGGCACCCGGCGGACGAGACGGCGGAGGCCGGTCCCGTGGAGAACAGCGTGATCGACGCGGCGCTCTACCGCGACGGCCACCGGATCGACACCCCTGCCACCCTCACCGAGGCCTACCGGAAACTGCCCGACACCCCGGACGCCATGGCCTGGATCGGCCTCTACCGGCCGGCGGAGGACCAGCTGCTGGCCGCGGCGGCCGCGTTCGGACTGCACGAGCTGGCGGTCGAGGACGCCGTCGTCGCCCATCAGCGGCCGAAGCTGGAGCGCTACGGCGACACCCTCTTCGTCGTGCTGCGCGCCGCCCGCTACCTCGACGACGCCGAGGAGGTCGACTTCGGCGAGCTGCACCTCTTCGTCGGCCCGGACTTCGTCCTCACCGTCCGGCACAGCCAGTCGCCCGACCTGTCGACCGTGCGCGCCCGGCTGGAGGCCGATCCCGAGCTGCTGCGGCTGGGGCCCGAGGCGGTGCTCTACGCCGTGCTCGACTCCGTCGTCGACGGGTACGCGCCGGTCATCGCGGGCCTGCAGAACGACATCGACGAGATCGAGACCGAGGTCTTCGGCGGCGACCCGAAGGTCTCCCGCCGTATCTACGAGCTGTCCCGCGAGGTCGTCGAGTTCCAGCGCGCCACCCGCCCGCTGCTCAACATCCTCTCGGCGCTGACCGCCGGATTCGAGAAGTACGGCACCGACGAGGAGCTGCGGCGCTATCTGCGGGACGTCGACGACCACGCCACCACCGTCGTCGAGCGGGTGGACGGCTTCCGGCAGATGATCGCGGACATCCTCGCCGTCAACGCCACCCTGGTCACCCAGGCGCAGAACGAGGAGATGAAGCAGCTCGCCGAAGCCAGCAACGCCCAGAACGACGAGATCAAGAAGATCTCGTCCTGGGCGGCCATCCTCTTCGCCCCGACCCTGATCGGCACGGTCTACGGCATGAACTTCGAGACCATGCCCGAGCTGAAGTGGGTCTTCGGCTACCCGTTCGCCATCGGGCTGATGGGCGTGGTCTGCGTCGGGCTGTACATGGTCTTCAAGCGGCGCAACTGGCTGTGAGGGACGACGCCGCGCTTCATGCCCAGAGCGTCTGGGCGACGGCCACACCGGTGTAGACGGCGCCCAGCCCGGCGGTGATGCTCACCACCACGTTCGCGGCGGCGAAGAACCGGGCCCCGTCCTCGGCCAGCCGCAGCGTCTCGAAGGAGAACGTCGAGTACGTCGTCAGCGCCCCGCACAAGCCGGTGCCCAGCAGCAGCTGCACGGAGGACGAGGCGGCCCCGGCGGTCACCGCGCCGGCGACGATGCCGAGCACCAGGCAGCCGGCCACATTGACGGTGAACGTTCCCCAGGGAAAGGCCGTCTCGTGCCGGGCCTGGACGCAACGGTCGGTCAGATAGCGCAGCGGGGCGCCGACGGCGGCGCCGGCGATGACGAGCAGCCAGTTCACCGCGCCTCACCCCGGACCGCCAGGCGGCGGGTCAGCACGGCGGCGGTCCACACGGCCGCCAGGGCGGCGAGCGCCGTCCCCGCCAGATAGGCCAGACCGGTCCCGGCCTCGCCCTGCTCCAGCAGGTTTCGGATGTCCACGGCGTAGCTGGAGAAGGTGGTGAAGCCGCCCAGCACCCCGGTCCCGAAGAACGGCCGCACCAGCCGGTGCGCGGTCCACACCTCGCTGATCAGCACCATGAACACCCCGATCACGGCGCAGCCGACGGTGTTGACCAGCAGCGTCGTCCAGGGGAAGCCGCCGACGGGCGTGGGCCAGAGCAGCGCGGCGCCGTACCGGGCGCAGGCGCCAGCCGCACCGCCCAGCGAGATCACGCCGAGTACCGACACCTGGTGGCGCACCAGCTCGTCGCGCTGCGCCGGCACGCGCAGATCGACATCGGGGTCGATGGGCTCGTTCACCACTTCGCGACGGGACATCGCGCTCAACGATACCGGCCGGGCCCCGACGGCCTGCCGGTCAGCGGTTGAAGGTGTCGATGTTGCCGATCTTCCAGACACCGTCCTGGTGGACGGCGTCCACGGCGAACATGGCCGCCGCGTAGGTCGTCTCCTCCTTCGGCGCGGTACGGGTGTTCCGCTGGTCCGCGAAGATCAGCACCCGGGCCCGGTCGCCGTCGATCAGCTCCACCCCGCTGTCGGTGACCGTCGTCGTCAGGACGAGCTTCTGCACCGGCGCCTGCTTGCGCACCTGGGCGAGCATGTCCGCGTACTGCTGCACCGCCTTGCCGGTCAGCAGCTTCTTCGCCGCCTGGTCCGTCCGTGCGGTGTCGGCGTAGTTGTAGGAGAAGACCGAGTTCACCGCCTGCGTCACCATGCCCTTGACCTCGCTGGTGCGGGCGGTGTCGGTGAGGGCGGTGTTACGGGTGGCCGCGGTGTCGTGGAGCGTGGCCGCCTCCATAGCGGCCCAGCCGGCGAACCCGCCGAGCAGCACCGTCAGCAGGCCCAGGGCCGCCACGACCCGGTGGAGCACGCTGCCGCCGCGGCCCCGGCCGGGCTTCTTGACCGACGGTTTCTGCGCGGGCTTCCGATCCCGTTTCTGCTTCTGTTCCGGCTTCTGTCCGGGCTTGTCCTGCTCGGGCGCGGGCGGCGGTCCCGGGCGCGTCCGGTTCGCGGGCGGTGCGGCGGCCAGGCGGCGCTGCCGGTTGATGAGGTGGCGGGTCGTCGACATGTACGCGGGTCCTCTCGGGTCCTCTAACCGGCGGCGGACGGCTGCGAAGTGGGGGCGGTCTCCCCGACCGGCGCCTGGCCGAGGGCACTGAGCTTCCAGCCATCAGGCGTACGGGTCAGCTCGCCGAGCAGCCGGCTCTCCTTGGCCGACGGCTGGCTCTTGGGCGCGGTGACCGTGATCCGCAGCGCCACCATCACGCTCGCCTTTCCGGCCCGGACGTCCAGCTCGGTCACCGAGCCGGACAGCACCTTCGCCGTGGTCACCGTCTGCGCCTGCCGCACCTGCTTCTCGAACTCCGCCCTGCCCTGCACCAGTTGGGTGCGCAGGTCCCCGGTGGTCGAGTTCTGCCAGGTGTCGAGGCCCTGGGTCAGGTTCTTGTGGTCGAGGGTGTTCATGTTCTGCACGCCCTGTTGACCGGCGGCCAGCACCTGCTCACGGGTCTGCGCGTACCCGGCGGAGTCGTCGTGCGCCGCCCCGTACCAGGCCCAACCGCCCCAGCCGGCGGCGGCCGCCGCGAGGACGGCCAGCGCGACGGCTGCCACCAGCAGCGGGTTCCACGTCTTCGTACCTGCCATCTGCCTCTCCCCTACCGGGACGTGATGTCGGTGATCTGCCAGTGCCCGTCGTGGAACCGGGCGGTCACCGACAGCTGGGCCGCCGCGGTGGTGGCCTTCTTTCCCTTGCGCTCCGCCGTCTGGTCCAGGAAGACGAGGAGCTGCGCGCTGTCGCCGTCGAGCCGGGTGACCCCGGCCCGCACCACATGGGTGGTGAGTGTCAGCTTCTGCGCGGCCACCTGCTGCTTGACCTGCCCGAACAGCGCCTCGTACTGTCCGGCCGCCGTTCCGGCGAGCAGTTCCCTCGCCGCCAGCTCGGTGGCCTGGGTGTCCTCGGGCGTGTACGAGAAGACCTTGCCGAGGGTGTTGCTGACATCGCCGATGACCCGGCTGGTGGCTCCCGTGTCGGTGAGCGCCGTGTTGGACGTGGCCTCCGGGTCCGTCAGCTGGGAGGTCCGGATCAGCAGTCCGACACCCGTCAGCAGCAGTACGGCGAGCAGCCCGGCGACGATCGCGGCCGCCGGGGTGACGCGACGCCGCAGGCCCGGTGTGGGCGCGTCCTCGGGCTCCTCGACCGCATCCGCCCTCCCGACCGTCTCTTCCGCCTCGTCGGCGGGCTCGGTCCTGGTGTCTTCTGTGGTGCTCACGTTCGCCGCCCTCTCTCCGGATCAGCCCGCACCGACGGGTACCGCGTTGATCGCCGTGAGCCGCCAGCCCCCGGAGGTACGGGCGAGCCCGGCCTCGAAGCGCTTGCGGTCGGTGGTGGGCGCGCCGCCGCGTGGGGTCACCGCCACCTGCACCGTCGCGATGAGCCTGGCCGTGCCCGACCGGGTGTCGAGTTCGGTGACGGCGGCGTCGGTGACGGTGCAGCGGGCGCTGGTGCCGGCCTGTTGCAGCGAGGTGTCGCTCTTGGCGTTGGTGCGGGCCATCTCGTCGTGCAGCGGCCCTGTGGTGGCGTCGAGCCATTGCCGCAGACCGGCCTGGACGTGCTGGGCATCGGTGCCGTCGATGCTGTTGAGACGGACGATGTTCTGCCGCCCGTCGGCGAGGACGGCGTCGCGGGCCTTGGCGTAGGCGAGCGACTCGTCCGTCCGCGCCTGCCGGTACGACCAGCCGGCGAAGGCGCAGAACACCACGATCGCCGCCGCCACCGCCCAGGCGACGGCTCCTCTGACCGCCGCAGGAACCGTCGGCGGAGTGGGGAGGGTCATCCGTCGGCCGGTCATGGGCGCGGCTCCAGTCCGAGCAGTCCGCTCATGCCGGAGGGGCCGGCGGCCGGCAGGGACGGCAGGCCGAGGGCCGCGGGGAGGGTGCCGCCCGCGTCGGTGCCCAGCAGCAGCGCACCGGGCCGGGTCGCGGCCGGTACGCCGCCCTTCGGGGCGTTGGCGGAACCGCGGACGTTGATGCCGCTGCCCGGTGAAGCGGTGCAGCGCGCCCCGGTGTTGAGGGCCGGCGCGGTGCTGAGGTCGAGGCCGTTGCGGTACGTGGTCCCCCCGTATCCGGCGGTGCAGGGCAGCGGGGAGAAGAACGTCACCGACATCCCGAGGTTGGCGCCCTTGCCGTTGATGGCCGTGGCACCGGCCGCGGCCACCGCCGGGAGCCGGACCAGCAGCTCCTCGATGCCGTGCTGGCGGGTGACGGCCACGTCCGACGTGGTCAGCAGGTTCGCGAGCACCACGCTGAGGCTGGGGTCGAGGTCCCGCAGCAGCGCGCTGATCTGCGTCGCGGCTTCAGGCGCGGCCGTGATCAGCCGCCGCAGATCGGCGTCGGAGCCACTCAGCTGGGCGGCGAGGTCCTTGGCGCTGATGGCGAACGACCGGATCGCGTCGCCCTCCTGCGCCTGGGTGCCCAGCACGGTCGCCCCGTCGATCATGAGTTTGGTGGTGGTGGGCTCGGCCCGGTTCGCGGCCTGGATGAAGTCGGTGCTGTTGTCGACGAGGGACTGCAGGTTGTCCCCCTGGCCCTGGAACGCCTTGCCGAACTCGTCGACCACGGTCTTCAGCGATGTCAGCGGCACGGAGGAGGCGAGGGTGTCGACGCTGGTGAGCAGGTTCGTCACCGGCGCGGGGGTACGGGTGTCGGACACCGGGACGCGCGAGCCGTCCGCCAGATACGGCCCGCCGTCCGCCGTCGGGCGCAGGTCGATGTACTGCTCGCCGACCGCGGACAGATTGGCGACCACGGCCTGCAGCCGGGAGGGGATGGGCGGCGCCGAGTCGTTGATCCGCAGCTCGGCCTCCACACCGTCGTCGGTGAGCGTGATCGGTCCGACCCGGCCGACGGAGACTCCGCGGTAGGTGACGTTGGAGTGGGTGAACAGGCCGCCGGCCTCCGGAAGTTGGACCTTGACGACGTAGTAGCCGCGCATGCCGAAGTAGTGGCCGAGGTCGGCGTACCGGGCGCCGATGAAGCCGAGGACGAGGACGGCGATCACGAGGAAGGCGACGTTCTTCAGCCGGGTGCCGAGGGTGATCATGAGTGCCCCCCCGCCGAGGGCGACGGCACGGTCCTGACCGGTCCGACGGACGGCAGCGGGAAGAGCGACGACCTGGCGCCGTCCGTCCCGCCGACGTCGGCACCCGCGTCCGTACCGCCGGTATCGGTACCGGCGTCGGTGCCTGCGTCGGTGCCCGCATCCGTGCCCGCATCCGTTCCGGCGTCCGTTCCCGCATCCGTTCCGGCGTCCGTTCCCGCATCCGTTCCGGCGTCCGTGCCCGCATCCGTTCCGGCGTCGGTCCCGGCGTCCGTACCCGCGTCCGTCCCCGCGTCCGTGCCTCCCACGTCCTCGCCCGGGTCGCTGGTCGGCGGCGGGTAGACATTGTCGGCGAAGTCGAGTTCCGGGACGATCTGCGTGCCCGGCGCGGCCGTCATGTCCAGGTAGACGTTGAGGTAGTCGCCCTTGACACCGCTGAGCACCTCGTCCGTGAACGGGTACGTGAGCAGCACCTGGAGCGAGTCCGGCAGCGCCTTCCCCGAGTCGGCGAGCCGCTGCAGGGTGGGCGCGAGCGCCTTGAGGTCGGCGACCATGTCGTCCTTGCTCCTGTTCACGGTGGTGACCGCGACATCGGACAGGGTGCCGAGCGAGCGGAGCATCGTCACGAGCGAACCGCGCTGCTCCTCCAGCACCTTCAGGCCGGGGCTGAGCCCGGTGAGCACCGTGCCGATCTGCCGATCGCGGGTGGCGAGGGTCGCGGAGAGGTGGTTGACGCCGTCGAGCGCCGCGGTGATGTCCTGCTTGTGGCCGTCCAGGTCCGTGACGAGGGCGTTGACGCGGGTCAGCATGGAACGCACCTGCGGTTCGTTGCCCTGCAGGGCCTTGTTGAGCTCCACGGTGATCGTCTTCAGCTGGTTGACGCCGCCGCCGTTCAGCAGCATCGACAGCGCGCCGAACACCTCCTCGACCTCCGGGTTGCGGTTGGTGTGGTCGAGCGGGATGCGGGCGCCGTCGCCGAGCCGGCCGGTGCCGGTCTCCCCGCCCGTCCGCCGGTCCGGGGCGGCGAGCTGGATGAACTTCTCGCCCAGCAGGCTGGACTGTTCGAGGTGGGCGTACGCGTTGGCCGGCAGCACGACCTTGCCGTTGACGCGCATCGTGACCTTCGCCGTCCAGCCGTTCGGCGCGAGGTCGATGGCGGTGACCCGGCCCACGGCCACGTCGTTGACCTTGACCGCCGACTGCGGGACGAGGCTCAGGACGTCGGCGAACTCGGCGGTGACGGTGTACGGATGGCTGCCCAGGTCGGCGCCGCCCGGCAGCGGCAGGCTGTCGATCCCGCCGAGCCCCGGCGCCGAGCAGCCGGCCAGGACGAGCGTGAGGGCCAGCGCGGCGGCGGCCCGGTCCGTACGTCTCACCGGGTCGCTCCCTGCGTGCCGTAGACGGTGCCGACGGTCGGCAGCGGGAAACTCAGCTCGTTGATGTCGGCCCGGCCGTCGATCGTCCGGTGCGCCGGGTCGTACGCGTTGAGGACGTTGTCGGCCGCGAGCGGCGCGGTGTCGAGCGCCTCCGCGATGGAGGCCCGCTGGTCGACGAGGGACTGGGTGAGCGGCGCGAGCTGGTCGACGACCGACTTGAGCCGGGTCCTGATGTCGTGGATGAAGCCCTTTACCTCGCCCAGAGCGGTGGCGAGCTGTTTCAGCGCACCGGCGAGGTTCTCCTTGTCCTCGGCGAGGAAGCCGGTGACCTCGGAGAGCTGCTGCGCGGCCCGGTGGACGTTGCCGTCGTTGTTCTTCAGCATCGTCGTGAAGGACTGCAGATAGGTGATCGTGTCGAAGAAGGTGCCGCTGTTCAGCGAGAGCGTCTTGGTGACCTTGCCGAGCTGCTCGATGGTGTCGCCGAGCAGCTTGCCGTTGCCGCCGAGGTTCGCGGCGCCGGTGTCGAGCAGTGCGGAGAGCGAGCCCGTGGAGTTCGCGCCCTTGGGGCCGAGCGCGTCACTGATCCTGGTGATGCTCTCGTAGAGCTGGTCGACCT
This sequence comes from Streptomyces sp. H39-C1, assembly GCF_027158125.1. NCBI lineage: Bacteria > Bacillati > Actinomycetota > Actinomycetes > Kitasatosporales > Streptomycetaceae > Streptomyces > Streptomyces sp. H39-C1. The sequence goes on along the minus strand of NZ_JAPVLS010000001.1, from coordinate 253,476 downwards.
CCACCGGGCCGGCGGTGCGGCTCGACGGGATCGTCGCCCGGTCGCCGATCTGCGCGCCGCCGGTGTACGCGGGGCTCAGTTGGATGTAGCGGTCGGAGACGATGCTGGGGGCCACGACGACGGCGCCCGCGTCGGCCGGCACCTTCACGCCCTTGTCCAGCGTGAGGTTCACCCGCACCTGGCGGCCTTCGGGGGTCACCGAGTCGATGCTGCCGACCTTCACGCCCAGGACCCGCAGATCGGAGCCGGGGTACACGCCGACGGCCTGGTCGAAGTAGGCGGTGATGCGCTTGCCGCCGCTGCCGCCGAACACGTACACGCCACCGGCGACCGCGACCAGGACGAGCAGCAGGACGGTGCCGAGCGCGATCCGGCGCCTTCTGGACAGGTGTGCCGTCATCAGCGACCGCCCTGGGACTTGGGTGGCATGCATCCGGTGGTGGGAGGCGTGCCGGCGGGCAGGTAGTTCCGCGGGACGAGCCCGCAGAGGTAGCTGTCGAACCAACGGCCGTTGCCGACCGTGTTGCCGACCAGCCGGTAGTAGGGCCCGATCGCGGCGAGGGCGGCGTCGAGGCTCTTCTGGTTCTTCAGGAGCACGGTGGTGACCCGGCTCAGCGCGCTGAGGGTGGGCTCCAGCTGCTTGTTGTTGTCCTCGACGAGGCCGGTCAGCTGGGTGCCGAGGTCCTGGGTGCCGGTCAGCAGCCCGTGGATGGCGTCCCGCCGCTTCTGCAACTCGCCCAGCAGCAGGTTCCCGTCCGTGATCAGCTTCTCGAACCTGCTCTGCTGTCCGGCCAGCGTCGCGGTGATCTGCTTGCTGCCCGCCAGCAGCTTGGCCAGCTGGCTGTCGCGGTCGGAGATCGTCTTCGACAGGGCGGAGAGCCCGGTGACGGCGGTGCGCACCTGGGGCGCGGTGTCCTTGAACGTGGCGGAGATGGTGTCGAAGCTCTTGGCGAGCTGCGCGGTGTCGATCTCCCCGAAGGTCTGCCCGAGCCCGTTGAACGCCTGCGTCACGTCGTAGGGGGAGGTGGTGCGGGTGGCCGGGATGCGCCGGCCGGGGTTCTGCGCGGCGGAGCCGAGCGGGTCCAGGGCCAGGTACTTCTCGCCGAGCAGCGTCTTGATGCCGATCGCGGCCCGGCTGGCGTCGCCGATCCAGGTGTCCTTGACCTTGAAGGTCACCTTCACCTTGCCGCCGTCGAGTCCCACGCCGGTGACCTTGCCGACCTTCACCCCGGCGACCCGCACCTCGTTGCCGGGGTCGAGCCCCGCCGCCTCGGTGAAGTCCGCCGTGTACGTGGTGCCGCCGCCGATGAACGGCAGCGCGTCGGCGTTGTAGACGACCACGCCCAGCAGGGCGAGGACGAGCAGCCCGACGATGCCGACGGTGACGGGGTTGCGCTCCGCCATCGGCTTCGGGCGCCGCCCCGCCGCCCGCCGGCGCAGCCGCGCCACCCGCCCGCTCATGACCTGCACCGCGCTTCGGTGATCGCGATACCGGTCGGCGCCTTGCTGCCGTCCGAAGTGGTCACGCCCGACACCTTGGCCTCGCAGAGGTAGAGGTTGAGCCAGGACCCGTACGACGCGAGGCGGGTGATCGTCCGCATCTTGACGGGCGTCTTCTGCAGGAAGTTCTCGATCTGCGGGGTGCTCGCGGCCAGGTTGGACGACAGCCGGCCGAGCTGGCGGATGTCCTCCTTCAACGGCGCCCGGCCGTCGTCCAGCAGCCCCGCCGTGCTGGTGGTGAGCTGGGAGATCGCGGTGATCGCGTCCCCGATCGGCTGCCGGTCGCCCGCGAAGCCGGTGACGAGGGTCTGGAGGGTGCCCACCAGCTCGTTGAAGCCCTGTTCACGGGTGTTGACGCTGGTCAGGACGGTGGTGAGGTTGTCGATCACCTCGCCGATGACCTTGTCCTTGGCGGCGAGGGTGGTGGTCAGCGAACCCACGTTCCTGATCAGGCTGTTGACGGTGCCGCCCTCGCCCTGGAGCACCTGGATGATCTCCCCGGCGAGCTGGTTGACGTCCTTGGGCGACAGCCCCTCGAAGAGCGGCTGGAACCCGTTGAACAACTGGGTGAGGTCGAGGGCGGGCGAGGTGCGGTCCAGCGGGATGGTGGAGCCGGGTGTGAAGGCCCGGTCCATCGGCCCGGTGCCCTGCTGCAGGTCGATGTAGCGCTGGCCGACCATGTTCAGGTACTTGATCGACGCGGTCACCGAGGCGGGCAGCGCCCGGCCCTTCTCGACCGAGAACGTCACCTGGGCGAGCCGCCGGTCCACCACCCGGATGTCCTCGACCTGGCCGACCTTCACCCCGGCGATCCGCACGCTGTCGCCGGTGATCAGCCCGGTGGTGTCGGTGAACCGCGCTTTGTAGCCGACGGTGTCCGCGATCCCGGTGTTGGCGATGCTGAAGGCCAGCACCGTGGTGGCCAGGGCCGTCACGAGGATGAAGACGATCGACTTGATGAGCGGGCCCGCGATGCTCCGGCGCCTCACTTGAGACTCACCTCCGCCCCGCGGAAGACCGGTCCGGCCAGCAGGCTGCTCCAGTCGGGAAGGGACTGCGGCGAGGCGTTCATCGCCGGTGCCAGCAGTTCGTTGACGAGTTCGTTCTCCTGCGGCGAGTTGGGCAGCCCCAGACCGCCGTTCCCGCTCCCCGCACCGGTGACGGTGAGGCCCGTCGTGGCTGTCGGGGGCGCCGTGGCCAACGGGCCCGTGAGCCCCGGCGCCACCGTGTCGTCCGTCCGGGTCGGCCGGCCGAGGTACGGCACCGGGTAGCAGTTGGGCCCGGTGCTCGCCGTGAACGACGGCTTGTCCTTGCCGGGCAGGTACTTGCCCCGGGAGGGCACGGTCCGCACGGTGACATGCAGTCCGGGCTCACTCGTGCCCTTGCCGAGCGCCTTGTCCATCGCCGGCACGAAGTTGGCCAGCGTGCGCAGGGTGCAGGGGAACGAGGGCGCGTACTCGCCGAGCAGCTGGAGCGTTCCCCTGCTGTCCGCCGACAGCCGGATGATGGTGTCCTGGTTCTGCCGCAGGAACGCTGTCAGGTCCTGGGAGGTGCTGGTCGTCGACCCGTACAGGGTGCTGAGGTTGGCGCGCTGCTCGGCGATGGTGCCGCTGGTCGTCGTGAAGTCGGTGAGCGCCTGCAGGATGTCGGGGGCGGCGTCGCCGTAGACGCGGCTGACCTTCACCAACTCCTGGATGTCCCGGTTGAGCGTCGGCAGGTTCGGGTTGAGCTTCGCCAGATAGGCGTCGAGGGTGACGAAGCTGTCGCCCAGCTTGGTACCGCGGCCCTGCAGGGCCTGCGAGACGGCGCTGAGGGTGGCGGAGAGCTTCTCCGGCTGCACCGCGGTCAGCAGCGGCAGCACGTTGTCGAGCACCTGCTCCAGCTCGATGGCGTTGCTGGAGCGGTCCTGCGCGATGGTGCTGCCGGCCAGCAGCTTCGGGCCCGAGGTGGTCCGCGCCGGCGGTACGAGGGCCACGAACCGCTCCCCGAACAGCGTCGTCGGCAGCATCTGCACGGTGACGTCGGCCGGTATGCCCTTCAGCTTGTCGCGCTGGATGGCCAGCGTGACGCGGGCGCCGTCGCCGTCGGCGGTGATGCCGCGCACCTGGCCGACGACCACCCCGCGCAGCTTCACGTCCGCGTACAGGTGCATCGCGTTGCCGACGCTGCCGGTCCTGACGGTCACCGTCGCGTCGTCGGAGAACTCCTTGTCGTAGATCGCCACCGAGAGCCAGATGAGCAGCGCGGGGACCAGCAGGAAGACCACTCCCGCGAAGCGGCGTCGCACGGTGAGGGCGTTCATCCGGCCACCCGCACCGTCGTCGTGGTGCCCCAGATGGCCAGGCTCAGGAAGAAGTCGGTCACGCTGATCACCACGATCGCGTTCCGCACCGACCGGCCGACGGCCACCCCGACCCCGGCGGGGCCGCCCTCGGCGTGGAAGCCGTAGTAGCAGTGCGCGAGGATCACCGTCACGCTGAAGACGATCACCTTGAGGAACGACAGCAGGACGTCGTCGGGCGACAGGAACGTGTGGAAGTAGTGGTCGTAGGTGCCCGACGACTGGCCGCTCACGAAGACCGTGACCAGCCGTGAGGCGAGGTACGAGCTGACCAGGCCGATGCCGTAGAGCGGGATGATCGCGACGACGCCCGCGATGATCCGGGTCGTCACCAGGTACGGCATGCTGCGGATGCCCATCCCCTCCAGGGCGTCGACCTCCTCATTGATACGCATCGCGCCGAGCTGCGCGGTGAAGCCGGCGCCCACGGTGGCCGAGAGCGCGAGGCCCGCCACCAGGGGTGCGATCTCCCGGGTGTTGAAGTACGCCGAGACGAAGCCGGTGAACGCGGCGGCGCCGACCTGGTTGAGCGCCGCGTGGCCCTGGAGTCCGACGACCGTGCCGGTGAAGAGCGTCATCGCGATCATCACGCCGACGGTGCCGCCGATGACCCCGAGCCCGCCGCTGCCGAACGCCACTTCGGCCAGCAGCCGCTGGATCTCCTTGAGGTAGCGGCGCAGGGTCTTGGGGATCCACAGCAGCGCGGTGATGTGGAAGATCAGATGGTCGCCGAGCCGGTCCAGCCAGCCGAACCAGCGGTCGGACCGGGCGCCGGGGCGGTACGCGGCCGGTCCGCTCCGGCCCGGCGGGACGGGGGCGTCCTGCGGCGCGTCCTTGTCGAGAAGGGCCATCGGTCAGGATCCCTTCGCGGGGACGATCTGCAGATAGATCCCCGTGAGCACCATGTTCACGAAGAACAGCAGCAGGAAGGTGATGACCACCGACTGGTTCACCGCGTCGCCGACGCCCTTCGGACCGCCGCGCGGATTGAGGCCCCGGTAGGCGGCGACGATGCCCGCGATGAAGCCGAAGATCAGCGCCTTCAGCTCGCTGATGTAGAGGTCGGGGAGCTGGGCGAGGGCCGAGAAGCTGGCGAGATACGCGCCCGGCGTGCCGTGCTGCATGATCACGTTGAAGAAGTAGCCGCCGAGCGTGCCGACGACCGAGACCAGTCCGTTGAGCAGCACCGCCACGAACATCGCGGCCAGCACCCGGGGGACGACGAGGCGCTGCACCGGCGAGACGCCCATGACCTCCATCGCGTCCAGTTCCTCGCGGATCTTGCGCGACCCGAGGTCCGCGCAGATCGCGGAACCGCCCGCGCCCGCGATCAGCAGGGCGACGATCAGCGGGCTCGCCTGCTGGATGATGGCCAGCACGCTGGCGCCGCCGGTGAACGACTGGGCGCCGAGCTGCTGGGTCAGCGATCCGACCTGGAGCGCGATCACCGCGCCGAACGGGATCGACACGAGGGCGGCGGGCAGGATCGTCACGCTCGCGATGAACCAGAACTGCTCGATCAGCTCCCGGACCTGGAACGGTCTGCGGAACATCGCGCCGACCGTCGTCACGGCGAGCGAGAAGAGCCGGCCGGTCTCGCGCAGCGCGCCCAGCCCCGGGACCGGCCGCCGCACGGGAGGCGCCGCGGGCTGCGGCGCGGGTGCGGGATCCAGGGGCGGATCCAGCGGGGGAGCCGTCATGACGGCCCTCCGCCCGCGCGGCCGGCGGGTGCGGCCTGCCCGGCGACGACGTGCCCGGTGCGGTCGAAGCTGGACTCGATCGCGTGCCGCGCGGCCGGCGGCAGCGTGTCCAGCAGACCGAGCACCCGCTCCCTGCGGCGCAGTACCGCCCGCCGGACCGGCAGCCCGGGGGTCGGCTCCAGCTGTGGCTCGATGGTGCGGGGCACCGAACTGCTCCCGGTGACGCCGTGCCGCTCCTCCAGGGCCATCGTGGCCTCGTCCTTCTCCTCCGACATCCCGATCGGACCGGCCCGGTGCCCGCCGAGGAACTGCGCCACCACCGGTTCCTGGCTGGTCAGCAGCACCTCGCGCGGGCCGAAGGCGACGAGCCGGCGGCGGAAGAGCATGCCCATGTTGTCCGGCACGGTGGAGGCGATGTCGATGTTGTGCGTGACGATCAGCATCGTCGCGTCGAGCTGCGCGTTCAGATCGATGAGCAGCTGCGAGATGTACGCGGTGCGGACCGGATCGAGCCCGGAGTCCGGCTCGTCGCAGAGAATGATCTGCGGATCGAGCACCAGCGCGCGGGCCAGTCCGGCGCGCTTGCGCATGCCGCCGGATATCTCGCCGGGTAACTTCCCCTCGGCGCCCAGGAGTCCGACCATGTCCATCCGCTCCATCACGACGCGGCGGATCTCGGATTCCTTCTTCTTGGTGTGTTCGCGGAGCGGAAAGGCGATGTTGTCGAAGAGGGACATCGACCCGAACAGCGCGCCGTCCTGGAACATCAGGCCGAAGAGCTTGCGCGCCTCGTACACATCGCGTTCCGGGCTGTTCACCATGTCGACGCCGTTGACCATGACCCGCCCGCGCTCGGGCTTGAGCAGCCCGATCACCGACTTCAGGAACACGGTCTTTCCGGTACCCGAGGGGCCCAGCATCACGCTGACCTCACCGGGCGGCAGAGTGAGCGTCACGTCCTGCCAGACGGTCTGACTGCCGAACGACTTGGTGAGGCCTTCGACGACCACTTCGATTCCCATTGCACCTCCCGGGATGGTTGGCCGGCGCCGTCCGCGGCGCCGGTGGCGGACTGGTCAGCGGTGCGGCAGCGGCGGGATCTGGATCTCGGTACCGGTCGAGGCGTCGCAGCCGAGTCCGGCCCAGGGCGCGCAGAGCGTGCCCTGGTTGAGGTTGAGCGAGTTCCCCGGCCCGGACACCGCCGCGGTGAAGAGCGCGTCGAGGTTCTCGCCGTGGGTCCCGCAGCCGGTGAAGGCGGGGATCGTCAGGTTCTCCTGGTGCAGCGGCCCGCCGTCGAGAATGGTGTAGTCCGGCTTGCCGTCACCGCCGCCGGGCATGTGCGCGTCCTGCAGCCCGACGAGCGCCAGCTGGATCGGCGCCCTGGTGCGGCAGTTGGGTCCCACATCGAGCGGTGTGCCGTTGATCCTGACGTCGTAGAGCCGGAGCCACTGATATCCGTGGATCGTGGTGATGACGTTCTGCTCGACGAAGTTGGTACCCGTCGTGACGATGGTCAGCAGCGGTTTCACCGGATCGGGCGTGAGCGCCATCTTCGCCGTCGTGGGCACGAATCCGTAGGTCAGGAACGTGGAATCGGCGACCGGCAGCGTCATCGAACCGAGCGAGTCGAACTCGTAGTACTGCGGGGGATTCGGCTGTACCGCCATCCGCACGTTCATGTTGATGTAGGTCAGGGACGGGCCCTTGGCGCTGTGCGCGTCATTGATGACGGCGGCGCCGCTGAGCTTGTGGACGTTGGAGAATCCGGTCGCGTAGGCGCACGAGCCGAGATCGAACGTGGTCTCGGTGACCGTCGCGCCGGCATCCTGCTCGTCCTTCAGCGGAATGTGATCGAAGTCCAGCTTCCCCTTGGGCAGTACGTCGCAGTCGTACGTGCCGGAATGCACCGGCGGTTCGACCTTGATGGTGCTGTTGTGCGGCGCGCCCGGCTTGGGCGACGCACCCGGTGAGGTACCCGCCGACGTACCGGGGGCGGAAGGCGTCGTGGGGGAGGACGGTGAGGCCGGTGCCGATGAAGAGGGTGGGGATGAAGGGGAGCCTGACGGGGTGGGGTCCGGTACGGGCACCGGCACCGCGCCCAGCAGCGTGTTCTGCCCGGCCTCCGGAGTGCACGCCACCTTCACGGGGGCGGCGGTGGCCGGTACGGGCGACGGCGTCGCGTCCGTCGCGGCGGCCTTGCCCGGTGTGAGCTCCAGGGCCAGCGCACCCGCGCCGAAGCTCACCTCGCCCGCCGCGGTGACGGTCACCGGCGGCACCTCGCCCTTGAACGTCAGCACCAGGTCGTCCTTGCCGGCCACCGGAACGGCGGGGGCCCGCAGTCCCGGCCAGGGGGCGTCGGCGGCCGAAGTGCCCTGGGTGACACGGGCGGTGAGACTTCCGGTGCCGGCCAGCGTTCCGGTGGTGTCCGGCACGAGCCCGTCGACGGCGGCGCGGGGCACCGTCACCGCCATGGTCGGATCACCGGGCTGGATCGGCCTGTTGACCGCCCCGGTGTCCGGGAAGAGCTGGGTCAGGACGACGTGCACCGGCTGATCGCCGCCGGGGAAGGCGCACTGGTAGGCCATCGTCAGCGGTCCGTCCCGTCCGGCCGCCGCGGAGCCGGATCCGGACAACAGCCCCGCCACGAGCGCCGCCGCCGCGAGGCCCGCCAGCCGCACCGTACGGCGTGGAACACCTGCACCCCTCATTGCGGCACTCCTCGGACTGGCTCGGCGCATACCTGCGGGGAATCACGAACTCGGTCGGGACGCAGGACACTACGTGCGGGTAATAACGAGGACAAGTGATCGAACACAGGAATGTTCCGCGATCTCGCGGCCATCGGATTTCTTGTCACTGAGTGATAAATGCGGAGCGGAGCTTTGTATTCCATTGAGTACCGGTGAGCAGCCGGGCGCCGCTGGGCGCGCGCTCCGCTGTGCGGACCCCGGCCCGTGGCTCCGGGCCGGGGTCCGCACAGCGGGTTGGCTCACGGGGAGGTGATCTGCAGGGTGGCGGGGCTCAGGACGTAGTTGGCGCTGTAGACGGCGCTGTCGCCGTTGTTGATCAGACCGAGGCAGATGCCCGAGACGTTGTACGCCTTCAGGTTCCCGCCGCTGACCGTCAGCACATGGGTGGAGTTGGTGTACTTGCCGGTGAGGGTGGCGGTGCTGCCGGCCGTCGGGCCGTTGAAGTCCGCGTTGCACAGACCGCTGATGTGGGCCTTGACGCCGGTGATGGTGCCGGTGGTGACGCCCGCGGAGTACGTCGCGGCGTTGAGCTTCCAGGGCAGGCCCTGGGCGGTGACGGTGAAGGAGATGCCGGCGGGACCCGAGCAACTGGTCCACGTGACGGAGGAGATGCTCGCGATGGCGGTACCGGAGAGCCCGGTGCCGTTCGCGGCGCTGCCGGCGGCGTTGGACTTGGTGCACTTGAGCTGGGTGCCGGTGTTGGTGTCCGTCAGGATCGGGCTGGTCGCCACCGCTGTGAACGAGCCACCGCCGGTCACGGTCCAGGTGCCGGCCGCGGAGGCGGGAGAGGTGGAGAATCCGACGGCGGCGGCGAGGGCCGCACCGACGACGATGGTGCTCTTGGTCAGCTTGCGCACGGGCTGATCCTTTCAAGGAGTTGGCGTACCTGATTAACCGCGATCCACGCTGTTCAGGCGGGGATTGCGACTGCGGCTCAATACCTGGAACGCGGCACCGAATGAATTCGGCTGCCCTTGCGAATGGGCACGTTACGCATCGGTAACAGGGTGGCGCAATACTCCAGTCAGAGATTGGGAGAACGACCTTACTCCCGAGTATTTTCTTATCTCTGGAGCAATAAATTCCGGCTGAGAACTGTCCGGAAGTGAGCACGCACGCACCCCGGGGACCGGCCGCCGGTCACATGCCCCGTGCACGTTTACGGCCCCTGGGTGCTGCGCTCCGGCCGCCGTTGGTCTATGTTTCGACGAGCTACGACGTGTCGTACGTCACTCCCGGCATGTCCGATGCCCCACCCTGCGCCGCCTAGTTGAGGGGGGACGAGCGTGTCCGGAGCGAGACGGGCCGCGGGACCGGCCGAGCCGCTGCGACCGATCCCGCAGGAGCTCGCGGCGATCATGTGGCCCGAACTGCCCAGCCTCTTCCAGGAGATGTCCGCCGAGATCATCGGGGCGTTACCGGAGTACTCCCACATTCTGGACGGGCCCTACGGGCAGGCGATACGCATCGGGATCGAGCAGAACATCGCCACCTTCGTCGACCAGATCGCCGCCCCCTCCACGACCTCCACGCTCCGCGACGACATGTGCCGCAGGTTCGGCCGCTTCGAGGCGTACGAGGGCCGCAGCCTGGACAGCCTGCAGGCCGCGTACCGGATCGGCGCCCGGGTCGGGCTGCGCCGGGCGATGAAGGTCTCCGAGCGCTACAAGCTCCCGCCCTCCGTCATGATGACCTTCGCCGACTCGCTGTTCGCCTATGTCGGCGAGCTCGCGTCGCTCTCCCGCGAGGGCTATCTGGAAGCCATGGCCGAGCTGGGTGAGAAACCGGACAACCGCCGCCGCCGGGTGCTGCGGCTGATTCTGGCCACCCCGTCCGTCTCGCTCGCCGCGATCGCCGAACTCGCCGAGCACGCCGCGTGGCCGCTGCCGGACGAGGTGACGCTCGTCGCCCTGGGCCCGGAGTCCAAGCTGACGCGGGCGGCCCTGGACCGCGACATCCTCGTCGACCTGTCGGGACCCGAACCCCATCTGCTGGTCCCCGGCCCGCTCGACGACGTCCGGCGCGCGGCCCTCGACACCGCGCTGACCGGCAGCCGGGCGGCGGTCGGGCTGACCACCCCGCTCGGGGACGCGGCGGACTCGCTGCGCTGGGCGCGGCAGACCCTCGCACTGGCCGACGCCGGGATCATCGACGACCGGCCGGTGGTGCTGTGCGAGGACCACTTATTGCCGTTATGGCTCCTCGGAGACCCCGCCCTGATCAACCAGCTCAGCAAGAAGCACCTCGGCCCGCTCGTCGGCCTCACCCCAACCCAGCGCACCCGGCTCGTCGACACCCTGCGCACGTGGCTCACCACCCGCGGCACCGCCGCCCAGATGGCCGAACTCCTCGAAGTGCACCCGCAGACCGTGCGCTACCGCATGCGGATCCTCGACCGTGCCTTCGGCGACCAACTCTCCGATCCCGACGCCCGGTTCGCGACCGAGATCGTGCTCCGCGCCCTGTACCTCCAGGAGCGGGCGGGCCCGTCGGGACTGCCGGGCCTGCCGCCCGGCGTGCACGAACCCTTCTGACGCCGACGGCCTTCTGACGCCGACAGCCGGGAACCACCGCGCCGGGGTCAGGGTGCCGGGGAACCCGCCTCCGGCCGGTCCTCCTCCGGGAGCCACCGGAACTCGGCCCACACCGACTTGCCCTCCCCGCGCGGCTCCACGCCCCAGCGGGTGGCGAGGGAGTCGATGAGCAGCAGACCGCGGCCCGAGGTCGCGGCCTCGCCCGGGGTCCTGCGGCGCGGCCAGACGCTGGAACGGTCCTGGACGGCCAGCCGCACCCGGCGGGGCCCCTTGATCCGTACCGAGGGGACGATCTCCAGCGTCATCACGGCACCACCCTCGGTGTGCAGCAGAACGTTGGTGAGGAGTTCGCCGGCCACCAGCTCGACATCGTCGACCAGTTCGCCCGCACCCCAGTCCAACAGCGCCTGGCGCAGCACCGCGCGGGCTTCGGCCAACCCCTCCGGGTCGGCCTGGTGGACGTACTGGTGGATGCGCGGGGCCTTGGCGGTGCCCGGGTCGGGCGCCCGGCGCAGCAGGAGCAGCGCCATGTCGTCCTCCGCGCCCGGCCGGGCCCACAGGCCGTCCGAGAGATGGTCGGCGAGCGCGGCCGCGCCGTGCGGTCCGTGCCGTACGGCGTCGGCGAGCTCGTCCATGCCCTCGCCGATGTCCTTGCCCGGCTGCTCGACGAGCCCGTCGGTGCACAGCAGCAGGGTCTCCCCCGGCACCAGGTCCAGCCGGGTCTCCGGGTACTCGTGGTCCTCGAAGTGGGTGGCCAGGCCGAGCGGCAGTCCGCCGCGGACGTTGGGCCAGCCGGTCCGCCCGTCGGTGTGCCGGATCAGCGGCCCGAGGTGGCCGGCCCGCACCACGCGTACGTCGCCGGTGGCCAGGTCGACCTGGGCGTAGGTGCAGGTGGCGAAGCGTTCGGTGTCGAGCTCGGCGAGGAACTGCGAGGCACGCGCGAGCACCGTGGAAGGGGCGTGGCCCTCGGCGGCGTAGGCGCGCAGCACGATCCGGAGCTGGCCCATCATGGCCGCGGCGTGGGTGTCGTGGCCCTCGACGTCGCCGACGACGACACCGATGCGGCCCTGCGGCAGCGGGATGACGTCGTACCAGTCGCCGCCGACCTCCCGGCCGCTCCAGGCCGCGTGGTAGCGCACGGCGATCTCCCCACCGGTGACCTCGGGGATCCGCCGCGGCAGCATCGAGGCCTGCAGCCCGGTGGCGAACTCGCGCTCCTGGTCGAAGAGCATGGCGCGCTGCAGCGACTGGGCGACGATGCCCGCGAGGGCGAGGCAGAGGTTGCGGTCCTCGGCGGTGAAGTGGGTGCGGTCCCGGTAGAACAGGCAGAGGCCGCCGATGGAGCGCGCCTGGGCCACCAGCGGCAGGTAGGCCGCCGCCTCGATCTCCATCTCCCCTGTGTAGGGCCGCAGCCGGGGGTAGCGGTCGGCGAGTTCCGACAGCGAGCTGACGAACCGCGGGCGCTGTTTCAGGATCGCTTCGGACAGCGGGAGGTCGTCGTCGATCCGGGTGAGCCGCAGGTCGGACAGGACCTCCATCGACCGGCCGGTGAGCGCGATGATCTTGAGCATGCTGCCGTCGACCAGCCCCAGCGCGAGGCCGTCGGCCCCGAACCGCTCCAGCCCGCCGCTGCCGGTCAGCGCGGCGGTGACGTCGTCGACGGTGACGGCGCGCGACAGGGCCTGCGTGGTCCGTTCCACCATGGACGTCTGGCGTTTGCGGTCCTCCTCCAGGGTCCGCAGCAAGGTGGAGTGCGTGAGTTCGGCGGTGGCGTCACGGACGATGCCGATGACGCGCACGGCCTTGCCGTCCTCGTCGCGCAGGATGCGGCCCTGGGTGTGCGTCCAGCGCGGTGTGCCGTCCCGGAGGAACGCCTGGAAGTACATGCCGTACGACGACGCCCGCTCGTGCAGGGCCCGGTTGAGTACCGCGTCGAGCCGGGCGCCGTCCTCGGGCGTCACCCGGCTGTACAGGGAGTTGGGCCGGCCGTTGAACTCCTCCGGCCGCAGGTCGAAGACCTCCAGGGCGGCCGGGTCCAGCTCCAGGGTGCCGATCCTGAGGTCCCAGTCGAAACTGCCCATGTGGTTCAGGGCGAGGCGTTCGGCCAGACCGGTACGGGGCGTGCCGGTGCCCGGGAGCTCGCCGCCGTCGGACGGCCGGTCCTGTTCGGGCATATCCGTACTCCGGGGTGTCGCGTTTCCCGCCGGTCAACCCGACAGGATCTTCGCCTTCTCGGCGGCGAACTCCTCTTCCGTGAGGATTCCCTGGGTCTTCAGTCCCGCCAGCCGCTCCAGACGGCTGATGGTGTCGTCGCCGGGCGCCGCCGGCGCGGCGGGCTGCTGCTGCGCCGCCTGGGCCTGCGCGGCCTGCTCGGCCTCCTGCCCGGCGAACTTCTCCTGCTGGTGCTGCCGCACCCGGCCGCTGACGGCGGATGCGGTGCCGGCCACCACGGCGGTGCGCGCGACGGCACCCAGCAGCCCGGGCCCCCTGCGGTTCATGGCTCCTCTGCGAAACGGCATGTCAGGACGTCCTTTCCGAGTCGTCGGACCGGCGGGCGGACGGTCAGCGGGCCTCCGCGAGAGCCCGCTCCGCGATCTCCGCCGGGATCTGCTCGTGGGCCACGGTGATCCCGCCGGCACCGCGGACGGCATCGGTGAGCGGTACCGCCCACAGGTCCTCCCAGACGATGAGCGCCGCCGAGCTGCCCGGCGGCACGCTCCGGGCGAGCGCCTGGATGTCCGCGTCGTTGAAGAGCCCGGCGATGGTGCCCTCCACCGGGTCGTAGGCGACCAGGTCGTCGGGGTCGAGGTCCTGGAGCTCCACACACTCGATCGTCCCGTCCTCCTCCCGCCGGACGAAGGTGATGTCGAGGATCCGTACGGTGCGGGACGCGACGATGTCGGCGAGCGCGGGTGCGATGCGGCCGGTGAACCGGCTGCCGGGAAATGCGACGACAAGGTATTCGACGGGTCCGATTCCCACGGTCCGTCCTCTCCTGGGTGCGGTGTCCGAGTCCGCTACCGGAATCGGATCGCCAGCATAACTTTGGGAGTATTTGTCTGCATTCAGACTATGACATTCCGGTCCCCCAACGGCCCAACGTGACGGCTCCCGACAGGACAGCGGAGGCCGGGCCCCGCAGGCTGGGCGGAGAGCCGGTGACGACCGACGCCGTCCATGCCCCGGAAGGGACCTCGACATGACCGCAGCCGGTGGGCTCGCCCTCATCATCATCGGGGCGATCCTGAGATACGCGATCACCTGGCAGACCCAGTGGATCGACATCGGCGTCCTGGGCACCATCTGCATGCTCGGCGGAGCCGCGAGCCTTCTCATCGGCATGCTGCTGGCCTTCGGCCGCCGCCGGCGTACCGACCGCCGCTACGAATCCGAGCGCGTCTACGAGCAGCGGTACTACGAGGACCCCCCTCGCCCGTGACCGTGCTCGACCGGGTACTGCGCAGGGCCCCCTTCATCGGGCGGCTCGTCCACGAGTTCACCGCGGTGAACGTCCTGGACTGCGCCACCCGGCTGGCCGCCCAGGCCTTCCTGGGGGCCCTGCCCGCTCTCTTCGTGATCGCCGCGTTCGCGCCCCAGGGCGTCCGCGACCAGCTCGTCTCCTCGCTGCACTCCGTCCTCGGGCTGCACCACGACGCGCTGGACCAGGTCCGGCAGGTCTACGCGGCCGACGACACCACCGAGACCAACTCCATCGGCATCGTCGGCATCATCGTCACCCTCCTCTCGGCGACGGCCTGCAGCGGACCTGCGAACGGGCCTGGCGGATGCCCAGGGCCGGCGCCCGGCTGGTCGCGTGGCGGTGGGTGGTCTGGCTCGTCGACCTGCTGCTCCAGGGCCCGCTGCACGACGGCTTCGGCGTGGGCACGGCCCTCGGCGTCCCGCTGCAGCTCCTCTCCGGGACGCTCCTGTGGTGGTGGACCCAGCGTTTCCTGCTGGGCTCCCGGATCCCCTGGCTGCCGCTGCTGCCGGGGGCGATGCTGGTGTCGGCGGGCGTCCTGGGGGTCGTCGCGTGGTCGGCGATCTACATGCCGGGGGCCGTCGACCGCAGCCTGCGGCAGTTCGGCCCGTTCGGGTCGCTCTTCGTCCTGCTGTCCTGGCTGATCGTGCTCTTCACCGTCATCACGATCGGTATCTGCGTCGGCCATGTGATCGCGCAGGAGGAGCCGGTGGCCCGGCGGCTGGGTACCCCGGCCCCACCGGTAGCGCCGACCGTGGCCGGCTCCGCGGCGTGATCCGTTCCCGCCGCGGCTACTTCTTCTTCCCGAAGCTCCGCAGGAACAGCGCCTCGGACAGCGCCATGTTCGCGATCTCGGTCGGGTCGACGCTCTCGTTCGGCGCGTGGATGAGGCACAGCGGTTCCTCGACGCCCATCAGGATGATCTCGGCATCGGGGTAGGTGTCCGCGAAGACGTTGCACAGCGGGATCGAGCCGCCCTGCCCGAGGGTCGTCATGGGCTTGCCGTACGCCTCCTCCATGGCCGCGCCCAGCGCGGCGTAGGCCGGCCCCGTCGTGACGGCCTCGAAGGGGGCACCGGACGACTCCCGCTCGATCTCCACCCGCACCCCCCAGGGCGCGGCCTTCTCCAGGTGCGCGGCGAGCGCGTCCTGCGCCGTGCGCGGGTCGGTGCCCGGCGGCACCCGCAGATTGAGGCGGGCGGCGGCGGTGGCCTGGATCGCGGCGGAGGAGCCGACGACGGGCGGGCAGTCGATACCGAGGACGGTGAGGGCCGGGCGGGCCCACAGCATGTCGGAGACGGTGCCGTCACCGAGCAGCTCGGTGCCCTCCACCATGTGCGCGTCGGTGCGGAACTGCTCCGGGTCGTACCCCTCGCCGGTCCACGTCCTGGTGTTGTCCAGGCCGTCGACGGTGGTGTTGCCCCGGCTGTCGCGCAGCGACGCCAGCATGTGGATGAGCGCGGCGAGCGCGTCGGGGGCGGGACCGCCGAACATCCCGGAGTGCATCTCGGAGTCCAGCGCGGTGACGGTGACCACGACGTTCGCGAGCCCGCGCAGCGTGACGGTCGCGGCGGGGACGCCGACGGCCGCGTTGCCCGTGTCGCAGACCAGGATCGCGTCGGCGCGCAGCTCCTCGGCGTTCTTGGGGACGAAGTCCTCCAGGCCGCCGGTGCCCTGCTCCTCCGACCCCTCGGCGATGAACTTCAGGGTGACGGGGATGTCGTCGCCGAGCGCCCGCAGCGCCGTGAGGTGCATGGCGATGTTGCCCTTGCAGTCCGCGGTGCCTCGCCCGTACCAGCGCCCGTCGCGCTCGGTGAGCCGGAAGGGCGGGCTGGTCCAGGCGGCGTCGTCGAGCGGCGGCTGCACGTCGTAGTGGCAGTAGAGCAGCACGGTCGGCGCGCCGGGCGGGCCCGGCCGGTGGCCGAGCACGGCCTTGCTGCCGTCGATGGTGTCGGCCAGCCGCATGTCGGTGAAGCCCAGCTCGGTGAAGGCGTCCGCTACCCACTGCGCGGTGCGGTGGCACTCCTCCACCGGGTATTGGCGGGGGTCGGCCACCGAGGTCATGGCGACCAGCTCCGTCAGATCGGCCTTGGCGCGGGGCATCAGGCCGCTGATGCGCTGTTTGAGGTCGTCGGACATCACACGGCTCCTGGAGGGTGCGGGGTTGCGGCGGCGGTCACTTCTTGACGGTGTCGTCGTACTTGAGGCCGCCGTACGCCTTCTCGAACTCACCGAGCTTGTCCGGGCAGTAGACGGAGACGGCCAGCGAGGCCGCGCTGATCGCCTCGCTGTCGGCGATGACCGGGCGCGTACCGGGACCGCTCGCGCCGTTGACGAGGGCCGCCTTCGCCTGGGCCTTGACCAGGGCGTTGCCCGGGTCCCTGCACAGCGACGCGCCGTCGTCGCCCAGGGTCCGGACGATCAGGTCGTGGTCGGGCACCGGATAGCCGGCGTCGGCGAGCTGCTTGGAGAGCTGGTCGGCCTTGTCGTTGGCCTTGGCCGTCTCGCGCAGGGTCGTGTACTGGATGATCCCGAT
This sequence comes from Streptomyces sp. H39-C1, assembly GCF_027158125.1. NCBI lineage: Bacteria > Bacillati > Actinomycetota > Actinomycetes > Kitasatosporales > Streptomycetaceae > Streptomyces > Streptomyces sp. H39-C1. The sequence continues at coordinate 236,638 of NZ_JAPVLS010000001.1, read as the reverse complement.
GACGGCGAACACCACCAGCAGCACGATCGAGCCGATGTAGATCCACCGGTGCTCGGACGCCATCAGGGTGCGCTTCATGTTCCCCGCGGTGCGCTTCATGCGTCGACTCCCGCCTCTGCCGGGTTCTCGTCCACGTGCTGGCGCCAACTGGGCTTGCGCAGTGTGTAGAACAGGTACGGCACCAGCAGCCCCAGCAGGAGGAGCCCGGACGTGACGATGCCCACGTAGGCGAGGACGCTGCCGCCGCCGAACTGCGAGGAGGGCACGAAGCCGATGACGAGCGCCGCGAGCGACGACAGCAGGCCGACGACGCACAGCACGTGCAGCGCGGGCGCCCGGTAGCCGCGTGGATGGTCCGGCTGGGTCTTCCGCAAGCGGATCGCCGCCGCGAACATCAGCAGATAGACGATCAGGTAGATCTGCGTGGTGATGACGGAGAAGATCCAGTACGCGCTGGACACGTTGGGGATGAACGCGTAGAGCAGCGCGATGACGGTGGTGATCAGGCCCTGCGCGACGAGGATGTTCTGCTGGACGCCGAACCTGTTGAGCTGCTGCAGGAACGGCGGCAGATAGCCCTCCTGCCGGGAGATCAGCAGCAGCCCCTTGGACGGTCCGGCGAGCCAGGTCAGCATGCCGCCGAGCGCCGCCGCGACGAGCATCACGCCGAACACCGGCGTGAGCCAGCCGACGTTGAAGTAGGAGAAGAAGGCGTCGAAGGCCTGGATGACCCCCGCTGTCAGGCTCAGGTCATGGGCCGGGACGACCCAGCTGACCGCCAGGGCCGGCAGGATGAAGATCAGCAGGACCAGGCCCATCGCGGTGAACATCGACTTCGGGAACTCCTTGTCCGGGTTCCGCAGCGAGGAGACGTGCACCGCGTTCATCTCCATGCCGGAGTACGACAGGAAGTTGTTGACGATCAGCACGAGGCTCGCCAGTCCGGTCCACTGCGGCAGGATGTGCGAGGCGTCCATCGGCGCGGCCGAGGGGTTGCCCTGGCCGAGGAAGACGAAGCCGAGGATCACCAGTACCGCACCCGGGATGAGGGTGCCGATGATCAGGCCGCCGCTCGCCAGGCCCGCCACGGCTTTCGTGCCGCGCGAGGAGACCCAGACACCGGTCCAGAACAGCACCACGATCACGATGGCCACATAGAGGCCGTCGCTCGCCAGCCGCGGATCGATGATGTACGCGAAGGTGCTCGCCACATAGGCCAGCAGGCTCGGGTAGTAGAAGATCGTCATCGCGAACTGGCACCACACCGCCAGGAAGCCCATCGGCTTCGACAGCCCCTCGCTCACCCAGCGGTACACACCGCCGTTCCAGCCCGACGCCAGCTCGGCCGAGACCAGCGCCGTCGGGATCAGGAAGACGATCGCGGGCACGACGTAGAGGAAGACCGCGGCGAGGCCGTAGACGGCCATGGACGGCGCCGCGCGCAGGCTCGCCACCGAACTGGTGGTCATGAACGCCAGCGTCAGCCACGACATGTACTGCTTGCCGGGCACCCGCGCCGCGCTGGTGGCCGGCGAAGCGGCTTTCGCCGCGTCTCTCCCGCCGGCCGGAACATCCATCGACGCCATGCTGATGACCCTCCGATCGCCCGCTGAGCTGTCCGGCACAGGATCACCCGGTTTGTCCGCTCCCGCACTCGGATGTCCGCCGACCGGATGAGGGGCGGGCCCTGTCGCGGGCCCGCCCCTCACGCACCGGCCGCTACTCCTGGGGCTCGTGCGCGTGCTGCCGTTCCGCCTCGGGGCTCTCGGTGTACTCGAAAGCGTCCAGGTTCTCCCGCACCTCGTTGGCGCGGTGCTTCGCCTGCGCGGCATCCACTTGCTCGGTATGCCTCATGCCCTTGGAGTGGGCGCTGCGGGCTGTGTGCTTGGACATGGCCATTTCCTCCTGAAAGGTGTCCAATTCGGACCATCTCAGGCAAACACCATTCCTCAGGACCCGCTACCGGGGCGAGCTGCGCTCAACCCCCCATGGCGCGCGCGAGGTTCGGCACCGGGTGGAAGGCCTCGGCCAGTCCGGTCAACCGCAGCAGCCGCAGCGTCGACGGGCGGTCGCAGACCGTTCTCAGCTCCCCGCCCCGGACCTGGACACGGCGGCGGGCACGGCAGAGCAGGGACAGGCCGTAGCAGTCGACGAATTCCAGCGGGCACAGATCGACGACGACCCGGAGCGGGGGCGGACCGCCGGAGACGAGATCCAGATGCGGAGCCACGAACCGCGCGGTGTCGATGTCCAGTTCACCGCGCAGCTCCACGACGGTGAACGCGTCGATCCGGTAGGTGCGCGCATACCGATTGGCCGGGGGGACCAGATTCGGCGGGCCGATCGGCGGATCACTGCGGGCATCATCCTGCACCGGTGTCCCCTCCCGCGGTCGACCGTGCGAGCGACCACCGGGGCCTGGGTGACCTACGGTCACCGTATCCGGCGGGAATTCGCACACGGGAGGCGGTAGCCCGGAACAGATACGTATCTTCACCCGTTGGAGTGAAGATCGATCTGACGACCGTGATGAGCCGGGCTACCGGACGTCGGAGTGCTGGTCAGAAAGCGATCGGAGCGCGGGTCAGAACGGGAACCGGCTGCGTCCGTGCTGGATGGAGATCCACTTCACGGTCGTGAACGCGTCCACGGTGGCATCGCCGTTGAGCCGCCCCACACCGGACGCCTTCTCACCGCCGAAGGGCACGATCGGCTCGTCCGCGATGGTGCCGTCGTTGACGTGCATCATGCCGGTGTCGATGCGCTGGGCGAAGCGCACACCACGCTCGATGTCCCGGGTGTGGACGGCGCCGCTGAGCCCGAACGGGGTGTCGTTGGCGATCCGGACCGCCTCCTCCTCACCATCGAAGGGCACCACCAGGACCACGGGGCCGAACAGCTCACGGCGCAGGATCGCGGCTTCCGCGGGGATGTCGCCGAGCACGGTCGGTGACACGACGGCGCCGTCGGCCTCACCGAGCAGCAGCGCCGTGGCGCCCGCCTCGACGGCCTGTGCGACCTCGGCCGTGATGCGCTCGGCCTGGAGGGTGTTGATCAGCGGGCCGATCTGGGTGGCCGGGTCGGCCGGGTCGCCGACGATCAGCGAGGCGGTCTTCGCGACGAACTTCCGGGTGAACTCCTGCTCCACCGAGCGGTCCACCAGCACCCGGTTGGCCGCCATGCACACCTGGCCCTGGTGGGCGAAGCGGCTGAAGACCGCGGCGTCGACCGCGTAGTCCAGGTCGGCGTCGTCCAGGACGACGAGCGCGCTGTTGCCGCCCATCTCCAGCACCGTCCGCTTGAAGTGCGAGGCGGCGACCGTGGCCACGTGCCGGCCCACGTGGTCGGAACCGGTGAAGGAGATGACCTTGGGCACCGGGTGCTCGATGAAGCTGTCGCCGATCTCGGCGATGTCCGTGATGACGACGTTGAAGAGACCGGCCGGCAGGCCCGCCTCCTCGAATATCTTCGCGATCAGCGTGCCGCCGACCACCGGGGTGTTCTGGTGCGGCTTGAGCACCACGGCGTTGCCGAGCGCCAGCGCCGGGGCTATGGACTTCAGACCGAGGAAGAGCGGGAAGTTGAACGGGCTGATCACCCCGACGACGCCGACCGGCTTCCGGTAGAGGCGGTTCTCCTTGCCGTCCACCGGGGACGCCAGGATCCGCCCCTCGGGGTGCAGCGCGAGCTGCATCGACTGCCGCAGCATGTCCTTGGTGAGGGCGAGCTCGAAGCCGGCCTTGAGATACGTGCCGCCCAGCTCGGCGATGATCGCCTCGGTGATCTCCGCCTCGCGCTCCTCGATGACCTTCAGCGCGCGCTCGAAGACCAGCCGGCGGGCGTACGGGTTGGTCTCGGCCCAGGCGGTCTGAGCGCGTTCCGCAGCCCGGTACGCCTGGTCCACCTCGGCCTTCGTCGCCACCGTGATCGAGGCGAGTTTGTCCCCGTTGTAGGGATTGAAATCGACGATGTCCCAGGAGCCGGAGCCGGAGCGCCACTCACCGTCGATGTACTGAAGAGCCAACTCGGAGAAGTACGACACTTTATCCCTTTCGCGGTGGCCGATGCGGCACGCGTTAGTGATGCGGCGTCATATTACCTTCGTATCAAGCCTGTTGATGGATCTTGCGGAGTCGCTCGAGCGAACGCTCGGCGGAAAGACTGTCCACGCAGAGCCTTTCCATGGTCTTGTCGTAGAAGTCCACTTCCTCACGCTTGTCGATGTACAGCGCGCTGGTGAGCTGTTCCAGATAGACGAGGTCCGACAGGTCGGACTCCGGGAATCGCAGCAGGGTGAACGCACCGCCGCCCGCCGCATGGCCGCCGATTTCGAACGGCAGGACGTGGACCGTCACATTCGGCTGCTGCGCGACTTCCATCAGATGGCTCAACTGCCCGCGCATGACGTCCCGTCCGCCGAACGGCCGGTACAGCGCGCCCTCGTCCATGACGGCGACGAAGTGCGGTGCCCGCTCCGAGACCAGCAGCTTCTGCCGCTCCATCCGCAGGCCGACCCGGCGTTCGATCTCGGACGTGGCCGCGCCGGGGTGGCCGAGCTCGACGACCGCACGGGAGTAGTCCTCGGTCTGCAACAGGCCGTGGATGAACTGCACTTCGAAGGTCCGGATCAGTGAGGCGGACTCCTCGAGACCCACATACGTCTGGAACCAGGCCGGGAGGACGTCCCCGTACCCGTGCCACCAGCCGGCCACGTTCGCCTCGCGTACGAGCCCGAGGAGGGCCGCGCGGTCCTCGTCGTCGACCACGTTGTAGAGGGTCAGGAGGTCGGCAACATCCCGTTCCTTGAAGCTCACGCGTCCCAACTCCATGCGGCTGATCTTCGATTCGGACGCGCGGATCGAATAACCGGCGGCCTCACGGGTGATTCCTCCCGCTTCGCGAAGCCGCCGCAGCTGAGCTCCCAGCAGAATACGTCGCACGATGGACCCGCCTCCCGGCTGCCCTGTGGTCATTTACGTCACGCTCCGCCCCTAGGTCGTCAGCAGTCTGCCACGGTTGCGCTGCGTTGAGTACTCACCCGGTCACACAGCAACATCACGTGCATCATTCCTTGCATCTGCACGTGCATTCGCCCTTGCATACCGTGTGGGCGTTGGGGACCATGGGGTTCGTGCAGATACCCAGTGGGCGCGCATGAGGACTGAGGCCGCAACTGTGCTTGAGCCGTTATGGGATGGAGTGCTCGCCCCCGGGGGCCTGGCCGCGTCCAGCGGCGCCACGTGCGAGCTGCCGGGACGCTTCGAAGCCGTCCGCGACGCCCGGAGATTCACCCGGGCGACACTTCAGCGCTGGGATCTGGCACCACTCTTCGAGAGCATCGAGCTGGTCGCCTCGGAACTCGTCACCAACGCGCTGCGTTACGGCGTACCCCCCGGCACCGGCGGTGCCCCGGTCCATCTCAGTCTGGTGCGCTGGACCTCACGGGTGGTCTGCGCCGTACGCGACCCCAGCGCCATCGGTCCGGTGGCCAGGACGCCCGACTTCGTCGCGGAGTCCGGACGGGGGCTGCACCTGGTGGAGTCCTACAGCGAGACCTGGGGCTGGCATCCGCTCACCGGGGCGGGAAAAGTCGTCTGGGCCCTCTTCCATTCACCGATCGGAATGGCCGAAGACCCGTCGCTATAGGTTCATATACGGTCACATGAGGTGGTCGAACTCGCCATCCTTGACCCCGAGAATCAGTGATTCGATCTCGGCCCGCGTATATATCAACGCCGGTCCGTCCGGAAAGCGTGAATTGCGTACTGCCACCTCACCGCCGGGCAGCTGCGCCAGCTCAACGCACGTACCGTTCGCGTTGCTGTGCAAACTCTTCTGCCAGACGACTCCCTGGAGATCTGTCGAGGCCATGCCATTGTGTGTCCGGCTCATAAGACGCTCCCCAAATTCCCCGTAACTGCCCTACTGGGTAAGCCAGATGATAACCGGTTGCACCAGCACGTGCATGTGCACGTGCATGCGCACGTGCAGTCACCCACCGTGATCAACAACGGGGCGCCGGCCCCGCATGTTCCGGGCCGTCCCCCCGCGCGGTGCTCCCGGGCTGCGCCTGCCGCCTGCCCGCCCGATGCCGCCCCCAGAGGAAAACAAGAAGGGGTGCCCGGGGGGTCGGATACGATATTGACGGTCCGTAGATCAATCACTCACCCCGCGTAACGAATTGGGAGCAGCCTGCAATGGCTCGACACCTCATCACCAGCGCCCTGCCCTATATCAACGGGATCAAGCACCTGGGCAACATGGTGGGGTCGATGCTCCCGGCCGACGTCTACGCCCGCTACCTGCGCCAGACCGGGCACGACGTCCTCTACATCTGCGCCACCGACGAGCACGGCACCCCCGCCGAACTCGCCGCCAAGGAAGCCGGGCTGCCGGTCGACACCTTCTGCTCCGAGCAGCATCTGGCGCAGAAGGCGATCTACGACGGCTTCGCGCTGCGCTTCGACTACTTCGGCCGCAGCTCCTCCCCGGAGAACCGCGACCTGACCCAGCACTTCGCGCGCCGCCTCCAGGCCAACGGCTTCATCGAGGAACGCGCGATCCGCCAGGTCTACTCGCTCGCCGACGAGCGCTTCCTGCCCGACCGCTACATCGTCGGCACGTGCCCGCACTGCGGTTACGACAAGGCCCGCGGCGACCAGTGCGAGAACTGCACCCGGGTGCTGGACCCCACGGACCTGATCGACCCGCGCTCCGCGATCAGCGGCAGCAGCGCGCTGGAGGTCCGCGAGACCAAGCACCTGTTCCTCCTGCAGTCGAAGCTGGCCGGCGAGGTCGAGGCGTGGATCGACGAGGTGGGCGGCGAATGGCCCACCCTCGCCTCCTCCATCGCCCGCAAGTGGCTCACCGAGGGCCTCCAGGACCGCGCGATCACCCGCGACCTGGAGTGGGGCGTTCCGGTCCCGGCCGACACCTGGCCGGAGCTGGCCGCGGACGGCAAGGTCTTCTACGTCTGGTTCGACGCCCCGATCGAGTACATCGGTTCCACCAAGGAATGGGCGGACGCCGCTCCCGACGGGGAGACCCGGGACTGGAAGTCCTGGTGGTACGAGGCGGACGACGTCCGGTACACCGAGTTCATGGCCAAGGACAACGTCCCGTTCCACACGGTGATGTTCCCGGCCACCCAGCTGGGCACCCGCGAGCCGTGGAAGAAGGTCGACTACGTCAAGGCCTTCAACTGGCTGACGTACTACGGCGGGAAGTTCTCCACCAGCCAGCGCCGGGGCATCTTCACCGATGCCGCGCTGGACCTGCTGCCGGCCGACTACTGGCGCTACTTCCTGATCGCCAACGCCCCGGAGTCCGACGACACCTCGTTCACCTGGGAGGTCTTCTCCTCCTCCGTGAACAAGGACCTCGCCGACACCCTGGGCAACTTCGTCAACCGCGTCCTGTCCTTCTCCCGCAAGCGCTTCGGTGACGACGTGCCGGCGGGCAGCGCGGCCGGCGAGGCCGAGGCGAAGCTCGGTGAGCAGATCGCCGGACTGCTGGCCGAGTACGAGGGCCACCTGGACACCCTCCAGTTCCGCAAGGCCGCGGCCGCGCTGCGCGCCCTGTGGAGCGCGGGCAACTCCTACCTGGAGGAGAAGGCCCCCTGGATGGAGATCAAGACGGACCCGGACGGCGCGGCGCTCACCCTGCGCACCGCGATGAACCTCATCCACCTGTACGCGGTGGTCTCCGAGCCGTTCATCCCGTCCTCGTCCGCCGCGATGCGCAGCGCCTTCGCCCTTCCGGACGACAACCGGACCTGGGTCAGCCAGGACGAGGCCAAGTCCCTGTCCTTCCTGGCACCCGGCATCCCGTTCACCGTCCCGCCGGTGCTCTTCGCCAAGATCACCGATGAGGACCTCGACACCTACCGCGAGCGCTTCGGCGGCAACCCGGACACCGCCGAGTAGTACCGATGGTCATGAAGATCAGTGTCAGCCTGCCCGAGGCAGATGTGGCGTTCGTCGATGGGTATGCGTCGGCGACCGCCGCCGAATCGCGGTCCGCTGTGATACACGCAGCGATCGAGATGCTGCGCACGGCACGCCTCGAAGACGAATAGGCCGCCGCCTGGGACGAGTGGGACGGCTCGGAGGACGCCGGACTCTGGGAGGCGGCCACGGCCGACGGGGTGGTCCATGAGGCGCGGTGACATCTACCTCGTGGACCTGGATCCGGTCCGCGGCAGCGAGGCGATCAAGGCTCGGCCCGCTGTGATCGTCTCCAACGACGCCGCGAACCGGTCCGTGGAGACCCAGGGCCGCGGCGTGATCACGATGGTCCCGGTCACCTCCAACACCGACCGGGTCTACGCCTTCCAAGTCTTCCTGGATGCCGGGCGGTCCGGACTCGTCAAGGACGCCAAGGCCCAGTGCGAGCAGGTACGGACCGTGGCCGTGGAGCGGCTGGTACGACGTCTCGGAGCGGTGCCGTCCGTGACGTTGAAATCGCTGGACGACGCCCTCCGCCGTCAGCTGGCGCTGTAGTCCCGCCCGGCCGCCCGGTCGGGGAGTTCCCGGGAGCGGACGCGCGGTACCCGGCTCCTCCGCCCACGGCTGCGCCCACCCCCGTCGGCACGTGCAGCAGGTCTTCCGCGAGATGGGCGTCGCCGGTCAGCAGCCAGACGACGCGCAGCAGCCTCGGGCCGCGCGCCGCCACGAACTCCTCGAAGTCCGGGGGCGTCAGCATCGTCTGCTCGCCATCGTGTCCCTTCCACATCAGTGGAACGCGATGGCACTCCTTCCGGGTTGCCCCCGGTCCCGGACGGAACGCGTCCGGGACCGGGGGCCGCCGGTCAGACCTTCGGCTGCGGCTTGCGGAGCTGGATGTGCAGCTCGCGCAGCCGGCTCTCCTCGACCTCGCTCGGCGCGCCCATGAGCAGGTCCTGGGCGTGCTGGTTGAGCGGGAAGGCGATCGTCTCGCGGATGTTCGGCTCGTCCGCGAGCAGCATGACCATGCGGTCCACGCCCGGGGCGATGCCGCCGTGCGGCGGGGCGCCGAAGTGGAAGGCGCGGAGCATGCCGCCGAATTCCTTCTCCACGGTCGCCTGGTCGTAGCCGGCGATCTCGAACGCCTTGTACATGACCGCGGGCTCGTGGTTCCGGATCGCGCCGGACGACAGCTCGATGCCGTTGCAGACGATGTCGTACTGCCAGGCGAGGATGTCGAGCGGGTCCTTGGTCTCCAGCGCCTCCAGGCCGCCCTGCGGCATGGAGAACGGGTTGTGGGAGAACTCGATCGCGCCGGTGTCCTCGTTCTTCTCGAACATCGGGAAGTCGACGACCCAGCAGAACCGGAAGACGTTCTCCTCGAAGTGGCCGGCGCGCTTGGCGGCCTCGACGCGGACGGCCGCCATGATCTTGGAAACCTCGGCGAACTCGCCGGCGCCGAAGAAGATCGCGTGGCCGGGCTTGGCGTCGACGGCGGCCAGCAGCGCCTTGACGTCGTCCTCGGTCAGGAACTTGGCGATCGGGCCGGTGAGGGCGTTGTCCTCGCCGACGCGGACCCAGGCCAGGCCCTTGGCGCCCTGCTCGACCGCGTACTCGCCCATCTGGTCGAAGAACTTGCGCGGCTGGGCCGCGGTGTCCGGCACGGCCAGCGCGCGGACGTGCTTGTCGGCGAAGGCCTTGAAGCCGGAGCCGGCGAAGACGTCCGAGACGTCGACGAGTTCGAGCTTGGCGCGCAGGTCCGGCTTGTCGTTTCCGTACTTGAGCATCGACTCGCGCAGCGGGATGCGCGGGAACGGCGAGGTGACCTCACGGCCGCCGCCGTACTGGGTGAAGAGGTCGGTCATGACCTTCTCGATGACGCCGAAGACGTCCTCCTGCTCGACGAAGCTCATCTCGATGTCGAGCTGGTAGAACTCCCCGGGCGAGCGGTCGGCCCGGGAGTCCTCGTCGCGGAAGCACGGCGCGATCTGGAAGTAGCGGTCGAAGCCGGCGATCATCAGCAGCTGCTTGAACTGCTGCGGGGCCTGCGGGAGCGCGTAGAACTTGCCGGCGTGCACGCGCGAGGGCACCAGGAAGTCGCGGGCGCCCTCGGGGGAGGTCGCCGACAGGATCGGGGTGGCCAGCTCGTTGAAGCCGAGCGCGGTCATCTCCTTGCGGAGGAAGGAGATGACGTCCGAGCGCAGCATGATGTTCTTGTGCATGCGCTGCCGGCGCAGGTCCAGGAAGCGGTTGGTGAGCCGCGCCTCCTCGTTGGCGTTGTCCTCCGGGAAGACCGGGAAGGGCAGCGGGTCCGCGGCGCCGAGCACCTCGAAGGAGGTGACGTCGATCTCGATCCCGCCGGTCGGCAGGTCCGGGTTCACGTTCTCCGCGCTGCGCGCGAGCACCCGGCCGTCGACGCGGACGACGGATTCCTTGGACTGGCTGCTGAGCTGCTCGTACGCGGGCGAACCCGGCCGGACGACCAGCTGGACGAAGCCGTAGTGGTCCCGGAGGTCGACGAAGAGTACGCCGCCCAGATCGCGGCGATTGTGCAGCCACCCGGACAGGCGGACGTCGGTGTCGACGTCGGTGGCGCGCAGCTCGCCGCAGGTGTGGGACCGGTACCGATGCATCGTTCATCCAAGTCGTCGGATTTCGGTGAAGGAGCCCGGAAGGGGCCCGTCACAGCCTACCGGCGCCAGGACGTCCACCCCCATTCGTATGAGTCGGCCAAACCCTCATAAAATGTCCGAATGCGCACCGAGGACGTTCTGGCAGCCGTCGGCACGGGGCTGTGGCACTGGGACGAGACCGCCGGCACCGTGGCGATGAACGCGACGGCGGCGGCGCTGCTGGGGCTTCCCGCGGACCCGGTCACGTCCCGGTCGTCCGCCGTGCGCGCGTGCCTGCACGCCGAGGACTTCGTGGCGCTGAACGGCGGGCTCGCCCTCGCCCGCGCCGAGGGCACCGTGGTGGAGTCCCTGATGCGGGTGATCGGCGACGACGGCAGCATCCTGCGGACCGTACGCATCCGGATGCGGCCGACCGGCCGGCTCACGATGGCCGGGACGCTGCACGAAGCGCGCGCCGCGACCTCGGGCGGTGCGGTGCACTCCGGGGACTGGCGGCGGGCCCGGGAGGCCTTCCTGCTGGACGCCGGACGGGCGCTGGCGGAGGCGGACAGCACGGCCGAGGTGCTGCGGGTCGCCGCGACGCTGTCGATGCCGGGGTTCTCACCCGACGGACTGGCCGTCTTCGGCGTCCGGGGCGACCGGCTGGCGATCATCGGGCACCACGGCCACTCCGTCGGCACCGACGGCCCGTTCACGGACATGCCGATGGCCACCGACTACCCGGCCACGCTGGTGGTCCGCACCGGCCGGGCCGTCTATCTGCCGACCCCCGAGGCGTACGAACAGCGCTTCCCGGCGACCTGGCCGCTCGCCAAGCCCTTCGGCCGCTCCTCCTGGGCCTTTCTGCCGCTGGTGGTCGCGGGCAACACGATCGGCGCATGGATGGCGGCCTTCCGTGAACCGGTCGCCTTCACCCCCGACGAGCGCTCCGTCCTCACCACCGTCGCCCGGATGCTCGCCCAGGCGCTCTCCCGCGCCCACCTGCACGAATCCGAGCGGGAGCTCTCCGACGGCCTGCAGCGCACCATGCTCCCCACCCGGGGTCCCGGCATCGAGGGCATGACGGTCGCCGCCCGCTACGTGCCCACCGGCGGCGGGCTGCAGGTCGGCGGCGACTGGTACGACGCGATCGATCTGCCGTCCGGCCGCACCGCGCTGGTCATCGGCGATGTGCAGGGTCATGACGTACGCGCCGCAGGCCTCATGGGCCAGCTGCGGATCGCGCTGCGCGCCTACGCCGCCGAGGGCCACCACCCGGACGCGGTGCTGTCGCGCACCTCACGGTTCCTCGCCGGGCTCAGCGACCCCGACCACGGCGACGACGACCGGTTCGCGACCTGCCTGTACCTGGAGGCGGACCCGGCGACCGGCACCCTGGACGTGGTCAGGGCCGGGCACCCGGAGCCCGCCATCCGGATGGGCGACGGCACCACGATCATCCGCCGCACCGCGGGCGGCCTGCCGCTGGGCATCGCCCCCGACAGCGACTACCCCACGACCCGGCTGGTGCTGGAACCCGGCGAAGTACTGCTGATCTGCACCGACGGGCTGATCGAGACCGGCGGCCACGACCTGGACACCGGCTGGCAGCGGCTGCGCGCCGCCCTGGAGACCGGGCCGTCGGACGATCTGGAGGCGCTCGCCGACCATCTGGTGCGGGCGGTGCACGGGCCGGCGTCGCACCACACCACCGGGCCGCTCGCCGACCGCCGCGAGGACGACATCGCGCTGATGCTGCTGCGCCGCGACCTGGACGGGCCGAGCTGCGACGTTCCGGTGCGCCGGACGGTGCTGACCATCTCGCAGAGCGCGCCGCGGCAGATCCGCGAGGCCCGCCACGAGATCCGCGCGCTGCTGCACGACTGGACCGTCCCGGACCAGGTGGACGCGGCGGTGCTGCTGGTCTCGGAGCTGATCACCAATGTGCTGGTGCACACCGACGAGGACGCGGTGCTGACCGCGCGCCTGATGGGGGTGCCCGCCAAGCGCCGGCTGCGGATCGACGTGGGCGACCGCAGCGACGACATGCCGCATCGCCGCAGCCCCGGCGAGATGGCCTCGTCGGGGCGCGGTCTGCTGCTGATCGAGGAGCTCGCGGACGCCTGGGGTGTCGATCCCCGGGGCGACGGCAAGGCGATCTGGTTCGAGATCCACGAGGCCGCGGCGTCAGACGGCCGGCCGTAGTCGGCCGGCCGCCGTCACCGGTTCGCCGTCACCGGTCCGGGGTCAGGCCCCCGCCGGGATCCGGCCGAGGCGGCCGGCCTGGAAGTCGTCGAAGGCCTGCGCCAGTTCGGCGTGGGTGTTCATCACGAACGGCCCGTACTGCATCATCGGCTCGCGGATCGGCTGTCCGCCGAGCAGCACGAACTCGAAGTTCGGGCTGCGCGACTCCTGCTTCTCGTCCGCCTTGATCGTGAGCGAGTCGCCCTTGCCGAACACGACCGTCTGCCCGGTGCTGAACGGGCGGCCCGACGGGCCGGCGGTGCCACGCCCGGCGAGGGCGTAGGCGAGAGCGTTGAAGTCCGGCCGCCAGGGCAGCGTCACCTCGGCGCCCGGGTTCAGCGAGACGTGCATCATCGTGATCGGGGTGTGGGTCGCCCCGGGACCGGCGTGGCCGTCGAGGTCGCCCGCGATCAGCCGGATGAGCGCGCCGCCGTCGGCGGACGTCAGCAGCCGGACCTGGCCGCCGCCGATGTCCTGGTACTTGGGCGGCATCATCTTGTCGCTCTTCGGCAGGTTGACCCACAGCTGCAGCCCGTGGAAGAGCCCGCCGGTGACGACCAGCTCCTCCGGCGGCGCCTCGATGTGCAGCAGGCCGCTGCCCGCCGTCATCCACTGGGTGTCGCCGCCGTTGATCACGCCGCCGCCACCGTGCGAGTCCTGGTGCACGAAGGTGCCGTCGATCAGGTAGGTGACGGTTTCGAAGCCGCGGTGCGGGTGCCAGGGGGTGCCCTTCGCCTCGCCCGGCGCGTACTCCACCTCACCCATCTGGTCCATCATGATGAACGGGTCGAGGTTCTTGTAGTCGATGCCCGCGAACGCGCGGCGGACGGGGAAGCCCTCGCCCTCGAAACCGCTCGGCGCGGTGGACACGGCCAGCGCCGGACGCGGCACCGCACCGGCGGGCGCGGAGACGCGCGGCAGGGTCAACGGGTTCTCGACGGTCACGGCGGGCATGGCGGTCCTCCTCGTGTTCTGGATCCAACTTAGTTGAATACTGAACATTCGGCAAGGCGTGCGATATTCCCCCAGCTCAGCGGGGTGGAATCAGCTCGCGTCAGCCATACATCCGGCGCATCGTGAATTCGACCATCTGTTCGACGGCCTTGGCGTCGAAGACCATCCGGTGCTGGCCGTCGATGTCGAGCACGAAGCCGTAGCCGGTCGGCAGCAGGTCGAGCACCTCGGCGCCGGTGATGACGAAGTACTTGGACTCCTTGCCCGCGTACCGCCGCAGCTCCTTGAGCGAGGTGAACATCGGGATCACCGGCTGCTGTGTGTCGTGCAGCGCGAGGAATCCGGGGTTCTCGCCGCGCGGGCAGTAGACCTTCGACGTCGAGAAGATCGCCTGGAAGTCCTCGGCGGAGAGCGAACCCGTGGTGAAGGCCCGTACGGCGTCCGCGAGCGAGGGTGGGGACGGCTCGGGGTACACCCCCGGCATCGGGGCAGCGCCGGGCGGTGGGCCGGGATGCGAGGTCTGGTCGTAGCCGTACACGTACCCAAGACTAGCGAGTGTCCCGTCACATCCGGGCGGGAAGGGGTTGCTTCTTATTACCGGCGGGTAGCATCATTCTGTATTACTGCTTGCTGTAGTACTGCCACGTAACTGATCGAGTGCGATACGGAGCCGTCGTCATGGGCCACTACAAGTCCAACCTCCGCGACATCGAGTTCAACCTCTTCGAGGTGCTCGGCCGCGACAAGCTCTACGGCACCGGCCCGTTCGCCGAGATGGACGTGGAGACCGCAAGGACCATCCTCAGCGAGGTCTCCCGCCTCGCGGAGAACGAGCTGGCCGCGTCCTTCACCGACGCCGACCGCAACCCGCCGGTCTTCGACCCGTCGGACAACACCGCGCCGGTGCCGGACACCTTCAAGAAGAGCTACCAGGCGTACATGGACTCCGAGTACTGGCGTCTGGGCATCCCCGAGGAGATCGGCGGCACCAAGACCCCCGCCTCCCTCATCTGGTCGTACGCGGAGCTGATTCTCGGCTCCAACCCGGCCATCTGGATGTACTCCTCCGGCCCGGCGTTCGCCGGCGTCGTCTTCGAGGAAGGCACCGAGGAGCAGGCCAAGGTCGCCAAGCTCATGGTGGACCGCCAGTGGGGCGCCACGATGGTGCTGACCGAGCCCGACGCGGGTTCCGACGTCGGCGCGGGCCGCACGAAGGCCGTCGAGCAGGAGGACGGCTCCTGGCACATCGAGGGCGTCAAGCGCTTCATCACCTCGGGCGAGCACGACATGTCCGAGAACATCATCCACCTGGTGCTGGCCCGCCCCGAGGGCGCCGGCCCCGGCACCAAGGGCCTGTCGCTCTTCATCGTGCCGAAGTACGACTTCGACTGGGAGACCGGCGAGCTGGGCGAGCGCAACGGCGCCTACGCCACGAACGTCGAGCACAAGATGGGCCTCAAGGCCTCCAACACCTGCGAGATGACCTTCGGCGACCAGCACCCCGCCAAGGGCTGGCTGCTCGGTGACAAGCACGACGGCATCCGCCAGATGTTCCGCATCATCGAGTTCGCCCGCATGATGGTCGGCACGAAGGCCATCGCGACCCTCTCCACCGGCTACCTGAACGCGCTGGAGTACGCCAAGGAGCGCGTGCAGGGCCCGGACCTCGCGCAGTTCATGGACAAGACCGCGCCGAAGGTCACCATCACGCACCACCCGGACGTGCGCCGCTCCCTCATGACGCAGAAGGCGTACGCCGAGGGCATGCGCGCCCTGGTGCTCTACACCGCCTCCGTCCAGGACCAGATCGCGGTCCAGGAGGCGGCGGGCGAGGACGCCAAGGCGCTCATCGGCCTCAATGACCTGCTGCTGCCGATCGTCAAGGGCTACGGCTCCGAGAAGTCCTACGAGCAGCTCGCCCAGTCCCTGCAGACCTTCGGTGGCTCCGGCTACCTGCAGGAGTACCCGATCGAGCAGTACATCCGGGACGCCAAGATCGACACCCTCTACGAGGGCACCACCGCGATCCAGGGCCAGGACTACTTCTTCCGCAAGATCGTCCGCGACCAGGGCCAGGCGCTGACCACCCTGTCCGAGGAGATCAAGAAGTTCCTCGCCGAGGCCGTCGGCGGCGAGGAGCTGGCCGCCGCCCGCGAGCAGCTCGCCACGTCCGCCGTGGACCTCGAGGCCATCGTCGGCACCATGCTGACCGACCTGGCCGGCACCGAGAAGGACGTCCGGTCCATCTACAAGGTCGGACTGAACTCCACCCGCCTGCTGCTCGCCTCCGGCGACGTCGTCATCGGCTACCTGCTGCTGCGCGGTGCCGCCGTGGCCGCCGAGAAGCTGCCGTCCGCCGGCGCGAAGGACACCGCCTTCTACACCGGCAAGATCGCGGCCGCGAAGTTCTTCGCCGCCAACATCCTGCCGAACGTCGGCGTCCAGCGGTCGCTGGCCGAGACCGTCACGCTCGACGTGATGGACCTGCCGGAAGAGGCGTTCTGACGCCAGGGACCCGCCCTGGGTCCCGTTCTGCCCGCACCCTGTGACAGGCCGCGCCGTCCGTTCCCGATTCCCCGGACGGGCGGCGCGGCCTTTCGCGTTCTCCTCGCGTTCTCCGCCGTCGCGGACGACCGCCCGCCGCACAGCGAAGCCGACCCGGGTCACCAAGCGCGGAGGCTTCGTGACCTGGGCCGGCGAATGGGCCTCAAGGGCCGTTCACACCGTGATCCGGCGTTACGGAGCGCACTCCGCGACGGCCGTGATCGTGTCGCCGAGAGCGCCGAAGGCGGTGACGTTCCACTGGTTGGTGTTGGTCGCGTCGCGGCTGTTGTCGAGGACCTGCAGCGTGACCAGGCCGCCGATGCGGTACCCGCCGCCCAGCAGCACCGTGCCCGCCGGGCAGGTCGCGGTCGCGGTGACCGAGCCCAGCAGGGTGTTCACCGGCGTGCCGACGACCTGGTGACTGGTGACCGGCCCGGCGGGGCCGGCCGGGCCCGGAGCACCCGGGGCACCAGCGGCACCCGGGGCGCCCGGAGCACCAGCGGCACCCGGAGCACCAGCGGCACCCGGAGCGCCATCGGCACCGGCCGGGCCCGGAGCGCCCGCGGCACCCGGCGCACCCGCCGGACCCGGAGCGCCGTCAGCACCCGCGGCACCCGGCGCACCCGCGGTACCCGGAGCGCCGTCAGCGCCCGCGGCACCCGTGGCACCCGGAGCACCGGGGGCGCCAGGAGCACCCGCAGCGCCCGCAGCGCCGTCAGCACCGGGCGGGCCGGCGGGGCCGGGCTGACCGGGGTCACCCTGCGGTCCCTGCGGGCCGGGGGGTCCCTGCGGTCCGGGGGGACCCGTCTCAGGGCCGCCCTCGTGGTCGCAGCCGTAGCTGTTGTCGCACGCTGCGACAGCCCCCTTGGTCCCGGCGGAAGACAGACCGTGTCCCGTCGCCGCGCTGGCCGACCCGACGGACGCGGTGCCCGCGAAGAGGACGGTCACGATGCTCACTCCGCCGGCCAGACCCCACAGCCGTTGACGACGTGCGCGACTGGATATGGCGTGCCTCGATCGTTCGCTCATCAGCTCACCTTTGTGAGAGAAGGGAAGGGAGTCGCCCACGGGTTCCGGAGCGACCGAGGCCCATCCTTACCTTCCGTCATCGATACCGCACTTTGAGTAACCCGCCGGAGTCAAAACCGATCGCTTCCGCCGGCGTCGCCGCGTTAGCGTCGCACCATGCCTGAACTGCGTACCGACCGCCTCCTGCTCCGCCGCTGGCGGGAATCCGACCTCGCGCCGTGGGCGGAGATGAACGCCGATCCCGAGGTCCGGGAGCACCTGGGCGAGTTGCTCACCCCCGAACAGAGCGCGGCCTCGGTGGCCCGCTTCGAGAAGGGGTTCGAGGAGCGGGGCTACGGCTGGTTCGCGGTCGAGGTGGCGGACACCGGCCGGTTCATCGGTTTCGCCGGGCTGGACCCGGTCGACGAGGGCTTCGCCTTCACCGGGGTGGAGATCGGCTGGCGGCTGTCCCGGCAGGCCTGGGGCCACGGCTACGCCACCGAAGCCGCCCTGGCCGTCCTGGACTTCGGCTTCAGGACCCTCGCCCTGCCGGAGATCCTCGCGGTGACCACCGCCACCAACGTGCGCTCCCAGGCGGTGATGCGCCGGATCGGCATGACCAGCGACCCGGCCGACGACTTCGACGATCCGGACTTCCCCGAAGGCCCGCTGCGCCGGAATGTACTGTTCCGGATCCATCCGTAGCGCCATGGTCCGGTCCGATTCGGCCGGATCCGGTCGGGACCGGGCCGGATCCGGACGTCCCGGTAGGTAGGGGCCCCTGAAAGTGCCCCGGGCACCCCGCCGACGGCATCCCGCGACGGCGGACTTCTATGCTGGCCCCATGAGCGTCCACCCTCACTTCACCCGTGCCCACACCGATGACCTGGTGGCCTTTGTGCAGGCCAGCCCGTCGCCCTACCACGCCGTGGCGAGCGCTGCGGAACGGCTGGAGAAGGCCGGGTTCCGGCAGGTCCAGGAGACCGAGTCCTGGGACGGTGCGAAGGGCGGCAAGTACGTGCTGCGCGGCGGCGCGATCATCGCCTGGTACGTCCCCGAGGGTGCACGTCCCGAGACACCGTTCCGGATCATGGGTGCGCACACCGACTCACCGAACCTGCGGGTGAAGCCGCGCCCGGACATGGGCTCGGCCGGCTGGCGGCAGATCGCCGTGGAGCTCTACGGCGGCCCGCTGCTGAACAGCTGGCTCGACCGGGACCTCGGGCTCTCCGGCCGGCTGACGCTGCGCGACGGCACCTCCCGGCTGGTCAACGTCGACCGGCCGCTGCTGCGCGTCCCCCAGCTCGCCATCCACCTGGACCGGGGCGTCAACGACAACGGCCTCACGCTGGACAAGCAGCGGCACATGCAGCCCGTCTGGGGCCTCGGCAAGGTGACCGACGGCGATCTGATCGACTTCCTCGCGGAGGAGGCCGGGGTGACCGGGTCCGAGGTCACCGGCTGGGACGTGATGGCGCACGACGTGCAGCCGCCCGCCTACCTGGGCCGCGACCGCGAGCTGCTGGCGTCGCCCCGGATGGACAACCTGCTGTCCGTGCACGCCGCGACGTCCGCTCTGGCGGCCGTCGCCGGCCAGGACCTCGCGTACATCCCCGTCCTCGCCGCCTTCGACCACGAGGAGAACGGCAGCGAGTCCGACACCGGCGCGCAGGGCCCCCTGCTCGGCAACGTCCTGGAGCGGTCCGTGCACGCGCGCGGCGGCGACTACGAGCACCGGCAGCGCGCGCTGGCCGGCACGGTCTGCGTCTCGTCCGACTCCGGTCACGCGGTGCACCCCAACTACGTCGAGCGCCACGACCCCACGCACCACCCGCGGGCCAACGGCGGTCCGATCCTCAAGACCAACGTCAACCAGCGGTACGCCACCGACGGTTCGGGGCGCGGCATCTTCACCGCCGCCTGCGAGCGGGTCGGGGTGCCGTTCCAGCACTTCGTGTCCAACAACTCGATGCCGTGCGGCACGACGATCGGTCCGATCACCGCGGCCCGGCACGGCATCACGACGGTCGACGTCGGTGTGGCGATCCTGTCGATGCACTCCGCCCGCGAGCTGAGCGGCGCGGACGACCCGCACCTGCTGGCGAGCGCGCTGAAGTCCTTCATCGAGAGCTGACGGCGGGTCCGGCGGTGCCCCGCCAACTCCGCTGCCGCGCATGGCCGTTCCGGTCGGGGGTAGACGCCCCCTCGGAACCAACCGGATCGGAACCGACCGGAACGGCCAACGCACGACGGAGGCGGACATCATGGGCATCGGCGGCTGCATCGCACTGATCGCGATCGGCGCGATCCTCACTTTCGCGACCGACTGGCACATGTCGGGCGTCAATGTCGACCTGGTGGGCCTGATCATGATGGCCGTCGGGGCGATCGGCGTCGCGGCCTACGTGAGCATCTTCAAGCGGCGCCGGCTGCAGACCGTACGGGGCGGCGTGGAGCCGATGGTCGAGGAGCGCCGCTACTACGAGTGACGACCGGCGGGGCCGTGCTCCGGCCCCGCCGACGCCACTCCCTCACTCGCCCGGCTCGTCCATCCCTGCCAGCACGAGCGCCAGCCGGCCCGCGCCGGCGGCGGCCAGCCGGACCGGGACGCCCCAGTCCTGCTGGTGCATATGGCAGGCCGGGTACTCTCCCCCAGTCTCCGACTGGGAGGTGCCCCCATCGGGGTCGTCGCACGAGGCGGCCATCGCCGACACATGCAGGACGCCCTCCGCGACCTCGGGATTCAGCACCAGGTCCCGGCCCAGGTCGGTGCCCTTCCCCTCGCCCTCCAGCAGGAGTTCCGGCGGGGTCGAGCTGACCAGCAGCCGCGTCGAGGGGCCGTAGCGCTCGTCGCGCTTCTGTCCGGCGGGCGCGGTGAAGACCACGTCGAGACGGAACGGCCCCGCGGCCACCTCCGTCGCCGGCCGCTGCGTGCGGTGCGCGGCCGACTCCACCCGCACCGCCTCCTCGGGCAGCCTCAGCCGGGTGAGCCGGTGCCGGGCCGACTCGACCACGATGACGTCCCCGCCCACCAACACCGCGTCGGACGGCTCCCGCAGATCGGTCGCGAGCGTCGTCACCTCGCCGGTCTCCGGGTCGAAGCGGCGCAGCGCGTTGTTGTACGTGTCGCTGATCGCGACCGATCCGTCGGGCAGTGCGGTGACGCCCAACGGGTGCTGCAGCAGCGCCTGTTCCGCGGCGCCGTCCCGGTGCCCGAAGTCGAACAGCCCGGTACCGACGGCGGTCCGCACCACGAAGCCGGCACCGTCGCTCTCGACCCAGCGCACGGCCGACGTCTCCGAGTCCGCGACCCACAAACGGTCCCCCGCGGCCGCCAGCCCCGAAGGCTGCGCGAACCACGCCTCGTCGGCGGGCCCGTCGACCAGCCCCTCGTTGGTCGTACCGGCCGCCACCTCGACGGTCCCGGTCGCCGGGTCGTACGCCCACAGCTGGTGCACACCCGCCATCGCGATCCACACCCGGCCGGCGAACCACGCGACGTCCCACGGCGACGACAGCGCCACCTCATGGGCCGGCCCCGCCGTCGGGAACCCCTGCCACCACTGGCCGCCGGTCCCGGCGAGCGTCGTCACGCCGCCGGTCGCCGGATCCAGCCGCCGCAGCGCGTGGTTCACGGTGTCCGCGACGACGACGGAACCGTCCGGCAGCAGCGCCAGCCCCTGCGGCTCACTGAACCGCGCCACCTCAGGACCGCCGTCCACCAGCCCGCGCTCCCCGTCGCCGAACCGCCGCACGACGGTCTCGCCGTCCGCGCCCAGTTCGACGAGCTGGTGCCGGGTCGTGTCCGAGACGAGAAAACCGCCGTCGGCGAGCGCCAGCGCCTTCCCCGGGAACCGCAGATGCGTCGCCACCGGCTCCGGCGCCACATAGGGCCCGTCGCCCCGCCGCAGCGTCCCCTTGGCGCCGTGCTCCGCCTCCAGCTCCGTGACCAGCGCCTCCAGCGCGTGCGCATGCCCCTCACCCGCGTGCTGTGCGACCACGTACCCCTCGGGGTCGACCACCACCAGCGTCGGCCACGCCCGTACCGCGTACTGCTTCCACGTCCCGAGCTCCGGATCGTCGAGCACCGGATGATGCACCTCGTACCGCTCCACCGCGTCCACGACCGCCTGGTGCTCCGCCTCGTGCACGAACTTCGGCGAGTGCACCCCGATGATCACGACGGTGTCCCGGTGCTTCTCCTCGAGCTCCCGCAGCTCATCGAGCACATGCAGGCAGTTCACACAGCAGAACGTCCAGAAGTCCAGAATGACGATGCGTCCTCGCAGGTCAGCGAGGGTCAGCTGGTGATCACCGGTGTTGAGCCAGCCGCCCTTGCCGATGAGTTCTGGGGCCCGGACGCGCGCACGTGCAGTCATACCCCCATCCAACAGCACGCCCGGGGTAGACATTCCTCCATGAAATACCTCGTGCGGGAGAAGCTGTTCGCGATCGGTGACGACTACTGGATCGAGGACGAACGCGGCGATCGGGCGTTCTACGTCGACGGGAAGGTCCTGCGGATCCGGGAGACGCTGGAGCTGCGGGACGCCCGGGGGGACGAGGTCGCGGTGATCCGGAAGAAGCTGGTGAGCCTGCGGGACACCATGACGGTGGAGCGCGGCGGGGACGTGCTGGTCACCATCCGGAAGAAGCGGCTGACGCTGCTGCGGGACGTGTTCCGGGCGGAGCTGGCCTCGGGGGAGGAGCTGGAGGTCCGCGGGGACATCGTCGACAAGGAGTTCGACATCGAGTACGAGGGGGAGCGGCTCGCGCGGATCTCCCGGAAGTGGTTCCGGATGCGGGACACGTACGCGATCGATGTGGAGCGCGAGGACGCGGACGCGGGGATGCTCATCGCCATCGCGGTGTGCGTGGACCGGATGGTCGACAAGGAGCACGGGGACGACTGAGCCGGCTGAGGGGGAGGGCCTGAGCCCTCCCCCGACCGGGCTACCGCGCGGCGGCCGCCAGCACCGCGTCGGCCATCGCCTGCTCGCCCCGGGCGTTGGGGTGGAACGGGATCGACCGGTTGGTCGGGATGAGGCCCTCGGTCCAGCGGGTGGCGTCGTCGCGGCAGATGTCACGGTCCGCGCTGGCCGGGTGGTTGTCGACGAAATCGGCGCCCCCGGCGTCGGCGACACGGGCCAGCATCGCGTTGAGGCTGTTCTCGAAATCGTTCAGGAAGGCCATGTCACCGCCGGTGAACAGCACGCGCGGGCGGCAGGTCCTGGCGTCGTCCGGGATGAGGTTGAGGTAGCCGACGAGCAGCACCCGGGCGCCCGGGGAGCGCTGATGGATCGTCCGGAGCGCGGCGGCGACCTTCGGCTCGGCCGCCCTGATCCGGTCGTCGAGCCCGCTGCCGTAGCTGTTGGCGCAGGGCTTGCCCGACGGGTCGAGCAGGCCCAGGGCGCTGCACTTGACGATGATCCCGGTGAACCCGACGTCGTTGCCGCCGATGGTGAGCGTCACCAGGCCGGTGTCCTTGGTGAGCGCGTCGAACTGGCCCTCGGAGGCGAGGGTGCCGGTGTCCGCTCCCGCGCAGGTGACGTCCGTGAGGACGGCCGACGTGAGGCGCGCGGCCACCAGGTGCGGGTAGTTGTGCGTGGAGCGCATACAGCTCGCGTCCGCCTCGTCCGGCACGCCGGGCGCGGAGGCGGCGGAGTCGCCGAGAGCGGCGTAGCGGACGGACGGCGGGGGAGCCGACGCCCCGGCGGCGGGTACGCCGATCAGGGCGGCCGCCGCGAGGGCGGTGAGGAGGGCGGCGGCTCGGGACAGGGTCTGGGACACGGAGAGCTTCCTGACGCTGGACAACACGATCACTACTGTGCGTGATCGTGTTGTCGCGCCGCGTGCGAGTCAAGCACCGCCCCGGCCGCCGCGCGGCGGCCCCGCCCCCACGACGAGCGCGCAGCGACCCCGCTCAGCCGAGGCGGCGGTCCCGCAGTACCGGGAAGTCGTGGCGGGTCTTCGTGACGAGGGCGGGGTCGAGGTCGACGGTGAGGATCTCCTCGCCGGTGCCGGCCTCGGCGACGATGTCGCCCCACGGGTCGACGACCATGCTGTGACCCGCGAGCTCGACACCCGCGTGAGTGCCCGCCGTCCCGCAGGCCAGAACGTAGGTCTGGGACTCGACCGCGCGGGCCCGCGCGAGCAGCCGCCAGTGCTCCCGCCGCTTCGCCGGCCAGCCGGCCGGGATGACCAGCATCTGGGCGCCGGCGTCGACGAGCAGCCGGAACTGCTCGGGGAAGCGCAGGTCGTAACAGGTCGCCAGGCCCAGCACGGTGTCCGGGAGCGCGACCGTGACGATCTCCTCGCCGGGCGCCATCAGCGCCGCCTCGCCCTGGTCGAAGCCGAACCGGTGGATCTTGCGGTAGGTGTGCCGCAGCTCCCCGTCGGGCCCGAAGACGAGCGAGGTGTTGTAGAGCGGCCCGTCAGGGTCGCGCTCGACGATGGAACCGGCGTGCAGCCAGACTCCCGCGTCCCGCGCCGCCGCTGACATCGCGTCGGCCGTCGGCCCGTCGAGCGGCTCCGCCTCCGCCGCGAAGGTGTCCGACGCGAAGGCCCCGACCGGCCACAGTTCCGGCAGTACGACCAGATCCGTCCCGCCCTGGGCGCGCACCAGCGCGGCCACCCGGTCCCGCCGGTCGGCGACCGTTTCGTTCAAGTCGACGTCGATCTGCAGCAAAGAAGCGCGCATACACCCACCGCCCATACGTTTGGTCGTCAAGTCGGGCCTACCATCGTCACTCGAAAGCACTGCGTGGGTACCCGCGCGGAGCGTAACTTAGGCGCACACCACCACGACCGCGCATCGATCCGTCGAGGGGTCCCGTGACCGTCCACAGTAAGATCCAGCCGTACATCGACGCCTGGACCCACTCCATAGAATCCATCAACGAATTGGTCGCCCCCCTCGTCGAGGGTGAATGGAACCGGCCGACCGAGTGCCCGTACTGGTCGGTGCGCGACGTCGTGTCACACGTCATCGGCTACGAGTGCGAGATGCTCGGGGATCCGCGCCCGATCCACACCCTGCCGAGTGATCTGCGGCACATCACCAGCGAGTTCGCCCGCTACATCGAGGTGCCGGTGGACACCCGGCGCCATCACACGGCCCCGGAGATGACCTCCGAGCTCGAGTACACGATCATCCGGCGCTCCCGCCAGCTGCGGAACGAGTCGCGCGGGCCCGAGCAGAGCATGCGCGGTCCGATGGGCCAGGAGATGACCCTCGAACACCTGCTGTGGATGCGGACCTTCGACGTCTGGGTCCACGAGCAGGATCTGCGGCGCGCGCTGGCCACCCCGGGGAACCTGGCGTCGCCCGCGGCCGTGTACGCGCGGGACTTCCTGCTCCGCGGGCTGCCGAAGATGATCGCCAAGGACGCCGGGGCGCAGCCGGGTTCCGCGGTGGTCTTCGACATCCACGGCCCGCTGGAGTTCATGCGGACGGTCCGGATCGACCAGGAGGGGCGCGGCACGATCGACTCCGCGGTCTCCCTGGGCCCCGCCGTGACCTTCAGCACCGACTGGGAGACGTTCCTGCGGCTGGTCTGCGGGCGGGTGCGCCCGGCGGCCGTCGCGGACCGGGTGAAGGTGGAGGGCGACCAGGGGCTGGCGAACGCGATCCTGGCGCACATCGCCCTCACCCCGTAGAGCGTCCCGCTCCCACCCGCTACACCGGCACGTGCACGCTCTCGACGCGGCTGACCGCGATCCGGTCCTTCTCCAGCCGGGTCGCGCGGCCGCGCAGCCGCAGGATCTGGAAGGTGCCGATCGCCTGGAGCACGAAGACACTGCACCAGGCGATCCGGTAGTTGTCGCCCGTCGCGTCCAGCAGCACGCCGATCGCCAGCAGCGTGATCATCGAGGCGGTGAAGCCGCCGACGTTGACGATGCCGGAGGCGGTGCCGAAGCGCTCCGGCGGGTTGGCCGGGCGGGCGAAGTCGAAGCCGATCATCGACGCGGGGCCGCAGGCGCCCAGCGCGACACACAGGCAGATCAGCATCCACAGCGGGACGTGGCCGCCGGGCCAGGACAGCACGGCCGCCCAGGCGACGGTGCTGGCCCCGATCGCGGTCAGCGTGATCGGCATCCGCGCGCCGTGGTGACGGGCGATCAGCTGGCCGAAGAGCGTGCCGAAGACCATGTTGGCGAGCACCACGAGGGTGAGCATCGACCCCGCCGCCCCGCGTGACATGCCCTGGTCCTCCACCAGGTACGGCAGCCCCCACAGCAGCAGGAAGACCATCCCGGAGAACTGCGTCGTGAAGTGCACCCACATCCCGAGCCGGGTGCCGGGCTCGCGCCAGGCGGAGACGATCTGGTGGCGCACATAGCCGAAGCCCGCGTGCTCGGCGGGGGCCGGCTCGTAGCCGTCGGGGTGGTCCTTGAGGAACAGCAGCACCAGGACGAGGACGAACGCGCCGCCGATCGCGGTGCCGGTGAACGTGGCGGTCCAGCCCGCCGAGTGCAGGATCCGGGAGAGCGCGACCGTACTGATCAGATTGCCCGCGACGCCGAAGAGCGCGGCGGCCTGCGCGATCATCGGGCCCCGGCGGGCCGGGAACCAGCGGGAGCCGAGCCGCAGCACGCTGACGAACGTCATCGCGTCACCGCAGCCGAGCACCGCGCGGGCGGCGAGGGCCATTCCGTACGAGTGCGACAGCGCGAACGCGAGCTGGCCGGCGGTGAACAGCACGATGCCGATGGTCAGCACCTTCTTGGTGCCGAGCCGGTCGACCATCAGCCCGACGGGTATCTGCAGCCCCGCGTAGACCAGCACCTGGAGGATCGAGAAGGTGGAGAGCGCGGACGCCCCGATGTGGAAACGCTCCGCGGCGTCGATCCCGGCCACGCCGAGGCTGGTGCGGTGCACCACGGCGACCATGTAGACGAGCGTGCCGATGCCCCACACCGTGGCGGCACGCCGCCCGCCGGGCGGTTCGCCGTTCATGCTCATGCGTCCCCCCGGGCCATGACCTTCACCCACGAGACATGGCGGTGCACCAGGGCGGCGGCGCGGACGCCGTCACCGTCCCTGAGCGCCGCGAGGATCTCGCCGTGCTCCACCAGGTTCTTCGCGACGCGGCTGGGCTCGGCGTGCATCGTGGCCACACCCATCCGCAACTGCCGGTCGCGCAGCTGGTCGTAGAGGTGGGCGAGGATGCGGTTGCCCGCCGCCCGGACAATCTCGGCGTGGAAGCAGCGGTCGGCGACCGCGAACGCCGCGAGGTCACCCGCGTCGGCGTGCCCCTGCTGCTCGGCGAGCAGCTCCTCCAGCCGGGCCAGCAGCGCGGGCGGCGCGGCGGGCACCAGTCGGGCGACCGCGTGCTGCTCGACGAGCAGCCGGGTCTCCACGACATCGGCGATCTCCTGCAGGGAGACCGGCAGGACGAGCGCGCCCTTCTTCGGATAGAGCTTGATCAGCCCCTCCGCCTCCAGGCGGAGCAGCGCCTCGCGCACCGGCGTACGGGACACCCCGACGGCCTCGGCGAGATCACCTTCGGTGAGCAGCGTGCCGCCCTCGTAACTGCGGTCGAGGACGCCCTGTTTGATGTGGACATAGACCCGCTCGGCGGCGGGCGGCGGCTTGGCGGCGGGGGCCACCACGGGGGCGGGAAGCATGATGGACGCATCATAGATACATCACGTATCCACGAGAAACCCGCGTCCGCGATACGGACCGGCCGGCCCGTGCGGACCCGTCAGGGGTGCAGGCTGCTCACCACGTTGGCCGTCGCCGTGAGCCCGTTCTGGATGCTCGGGGCGACGCTCGAGCCCGCGAGGTAGAAGCCGAGGAAGACGCAGACCAGTGCGTGCGAGACCTTCAGTGATCCGCTGCGCAGGAAGACGACCGTCATGATCAGGAGCAGCAGGATCGCGGATACGGATACGGCCACGGTGTCCCTCCGGGCGGAAGCTGGGTTTCCCCCTAATATCGCCACAGATCCGGCCTTTCATGACGGATGGACACGGCAAAGAGGCCCGGACGTTTGTACGTCCGGGCCTCTTTCGCGTGATGCTCGGCTGCGCCGGTGAACTACGCCCAGGTCAGCAGGCGCTTCGGCTGCTCCAGGAGCGCCGCGACATCCGCGAGCACCTTCGAGCCCAGCTCGCCGTCGACCACCCGGTGGTCGAACGACAGGGCCAGCGTGGTGACCTTGCGGACCTTCACCTTGCCCTTGTGCACCCAGGGCATGTCCTTGACCGCGCCGAAGGCGAGGATCGCGGACTCCCCCGGGTTCAGGATCGGCGTACCGGTGTCGACGCCGAAGACGCCGACGTTGGTGATGGTCACCGTGCCGCCCTGCATCTGCGCGGGAGAGGTCTTGCCCTCGCGTGCGGTCGCCACCAGCTCACCGAGCGCGGTGGCCAGTTCGGGCAGCGTCTTCGCGCCGGCGTCCTTGATGTTCGGCACGATCAGCCCGCGCGGGGTCGCCGCGGCGATGCCCAGGTTCACATAGTCCTTGCGGACGATCTCCTGGCCGGCCTCGTCCCAGGTCGCGTTCACCTCGGGGTTCCGCCGGATCGCCACCAGCAGCGCCTTCGCCACCAGCAGCAGCGGGCTGACCTTGCGGCCCACGAACGCCGGGTCCAGCTTGAGCTCCTGGACCAGCTTCATCGTCCGCGTGATGTCGAAGGTCACGAACTCCGTGACGTGCGGCGCGGTGAAGGCGCTCGCGACCATCGCCTGCGCGGTGGCCTTGCGGACGCCCTTGATCGGCGTACGGATCTCCCGGGCACCCGGCTCCGCGACGACCGCGGGGCTCGCGGCGGCAGCGGCGGGCGCCGCCACGGCGGGCTCGGCCGGCGCGGGCGCGAGCGCCGCGTGCACGTCCTCGCGGGTGATGGTCCCGTCCCGGCCGCTCGGGACGACGGAGCTCAGATCGATGCCGAGGTCCTTCGCGAGCTTGCGCACCGGGGGCTTGGCCAGCGGCCGGTCCCCGGCGGGAGCGGCGAGGCCGGTGGCCCCGGTCGCGCCGTGGCCGTTCAGCTCCGCCGCCGGCCGGCCCTTGGGCTGGGCCGGCACCGGGCCGGGCGTCCTGCGGGCCCGGCGGACGGTCGACGCCTCGGAGACGCCGTAGCCCACCAGCACCGCCTGCCGCTTCGCCGGCTCGGCGGGTGCGGCGGGTGCGGCGGGTGCGGCGGGTGCCGCTTCGGCCGGCACGGCCGCAGCCGGGGCCGCGGCGGCGGCCGGAGCCTCGTCCGGGGCGCCCGGGGTGGTGTCCACCGAGATGATGGCGGTGCCCACGTCGACCGTCTCCCCCTCGGGGAAACGGATCTCGTGCACGACGCCGTCGAACGGGATCGGCAGCTCGACAGCCGCCTTCGCCGTCTCGACCTCGCACACGACCTGCCCGTCGGTGACGGTGTCACCCGGCTTGACGTACCACTTGAGGATCTCGGCCTCGGTGAGTCCCTCGCCCACATCGGGCATCTTGAACTCGCGGAAGCGCTGCGCAATGTCGGTCACAGTCACGCTCTCCTCGCCTCTCAGTACGCCAGCGCGCGGTCGACGGCGTCGAGTACGCGGTCCAGGCCGGGCAGGTACTCCTCCTCGAGCCGGGCCGGCGGGTACGGGGCGTGGAAGCCGCCGACCCTCAGCACGGGAGCCTCGAGGTGGTAGAAGCACCGCTCGGTGATCCGGGCGGCGATCTCCGCGCCGGTCCCCAGGAAGACGGGAGCCTCGTGCACGATCACCAGCCGGCGGGTCTTCTCGACCGACGCCTGGATCGTGTCGAAGTCCATCGGCGACAAGGACCGCAGGTCCACCACTTCCAGGCTACGACCCTCCTTGGCGGCAGCCGCGGCGGCCTCCATGCAGACCTTCACCATGGGACCGTACGCCGCCAGGGTGAGATCCGTGCCGGTGCGGGTCACCCGGGCCTTGTGCAGCGGGCCCGGAATGGCCTCGGTGTCGACCTCGCCCTTGTCCCAGTAACGGCGCTTCGGCTCGAAGAAGATCACCGGGTCGTCGCAGTCGATGGACTGCCGCAGCATCCAGTAGGCGTCCTGCGGGTTGGACGGCGAGACCACCTTCAGGCCCGGGATGTGCGCGAAGAGCGTCTCCGGGGACTCGCTGTGGTGCTCGACCGCGCCGATGCCGCCCGCGTACGGGATGCGGATGACGACGGGCATCTTGACCTTGCCCAGCGCCCGCGCGTGCATCTTGGCGAGCTGCGTGACGATCTGGTCGTACGCGGGGAAGACGAAGCCGTCGAACTGGATCTCGACGACCGGCCGGTAGCCGCGCAGCGCCAGGCCGATCGCGGTACCGACGATGCCGGACTCGGCCAGCGGGGTGTCGATGACCCGCTCCTCGCCGAAGTCCTTCTGCAGGCCGTCGGTGATGCGGAAGACGCCGCCGAGCTTCCCGATGTCCTCGCCCATGAGCAGGACCTTGGGATCGGTGTCCAGCGACTGGCGCAGCGCCTCGTTGAGGGCCTTGGCCATGGTCAACGTGGTCATGGTCATGGTCAGTGCCCCTCAGTCTCGTCGGCGAACGACGCGAGGTACTCGGCGAACTGCGCGCGCTCCTCGTCGACGAGCGCGTGCCCGTCCGCGTAGACGTTCTCGAAGATCGCCATGGTGTCGGGGTTCGGCATGGTGCGCACACCGTCCCGCACCCGCTTGGCGAGCGCGTCGCTCTCCTTGTCGATCGAGGCGTAGTACGCCTCGTCGGCGAAGCCCTCGGCCTCCAGGTACGTCTTCAGCCGCAGGATCGGGTCCTTCGGCTCCCACTGCTCGCGCTCCTCGTCGGCGCGGTAGCGGGTGGGGTCGTCGGTCGTGGTGTGCGCGCCCATCCGGTAGGTGAACGCCTCCACGAGCATCGGCCCCTGGCCGGTGCGGGCCCGCTCCAGGGCGGCCTTGGTGACGGCCAGCACGGCCAGCACGTCATTGCCGTCGACCCGGACGCCCGGGAAGCCGAAACCGGCCGAGCGCTGGTAGATCGGCACCCGGCTCTGCTTCTCGGTCGGCTCGGAGATCGCCCACTGGTTGTTCTGGCAGAAGAACACCACGGGGGCGTTGTAGACGGCCGCGAAGGTGAAGGCCTCCGCGACATCGCCCTGGCTGGAGGCGCCGTCGCCGAAATAGGCGATGACGGCGGAGTCCGCGCCGTCCTTGGCGACACCCATCGCGTAACCGGTCGCGTGCAGCGTCTGCGAGCCGATGACGATCGTGTACAGGTGGAAATTGTTCTCGTTGGGGTCCCATCCACCGTGATTGACCCCGCGGAACATGCCCAGCAGGTTCAGCGGGTCCACATCGCGGGTCCAGGCCACACCGTGTTCACGGTAGGTCGGGAAGACGTAGTCGTCCGGACGGGTGGCCCGTCCCGATCCGATCTGTGCCGCCTCCTGGCCGAGGAGCGAGGCCCACAGGCCCAGCTCGCCCTGCCGCTGCAGTGTGATCGCCTCGGCATCGAAACGGCGGGTCAGCACCATGTCGCGGTACAGGCCACGCAGCTCGTCCGGGGTCAGGTCGATGGAGTACTCGCTGTGCTCGACGCGCTTGCCCTCGGGGGTCAACAGCTGTACGAGCTCGGGCTCGCCCCCACGGCGCTTCGCGCCGCCGCGGGTAGTCCTCCGCGCGGCAGTGCTCTTCACGCTCACGTTCGCTCCTCCGTCTGTCCGGCCCCCGGGATCCGCCGGGAGGCCAGTTGCGGCTCACCTGGTGTCGACGCGGCGCACGGGGTATGTGCGGCATGGCCGAGCCAGGCGTGACAGTGCCCCGGCAAGTGGCCTGCAAGAAAGACGTTACCTACTACATCCGCAATCGCGCGAAGGCGTCCTACCTGCGGTTTTGCTTGGATTACCTAGTAAATAGGCGTTGTCGCAGGCCACCGGGACAGAGGAACGGTATCTCGCGGATCGAAATGGCGTAAGAGGTCTGGAGATCGAATCGTGTGCGATGCTCGATTCGTGATCGAAGACGGAAAAATCCGCGTTTTCCTCCTCGATGACCACGAAGTGGTCCGTCGGGGCGTCCATGAGCTGCTCTCCATAGAGACCGATATCCAGATCGTCGGTGAGGCCGGCACGGCCGCCGAGGCCCTCACCCGGATCCCCGCCACCCGCCCCGACGTCGCGATCCTGGACGTCCGGCTGCCCGACGGCAGCGGCGTCGAGGTCTGCCGGGAGGTCCGGTCCGGCGATCCGCACATCACGTGCCTGATGCTGACCTCGTTCGCCGACGACGAGGCGCTGTTCGACGCGATCATGGCCGGCGCGGCGGGTTACGTCCTCAAGGCCATCCGGGGGACGGACCTGGTCAGCGCCGTCCGTGACGTCGCCGCCGGGAAGTCGCTGCTGGACCCCGTCGCGACCGCCCGGGTGCTGGAGCGGCTGCGGCACGGCGCGGACAAGGGCGACGACCGGCTCGCCGGCCTGACCGAGCAGGAGAAGAAGATCCTCGACCTGATCGGCGAGGGCCACACCAACCGGCAGATCGGCGAGAAGCTGCACCTCGCGGAGAAGACGGTCAAGAACTACGTCTCCTCGCTGCTCTCCAAGCTCGGCATGGAGCGCAGGACCCAGGCGGCCGCCTACGTCGCCAGGATGCACGCGGAGGAGAACCAGCAGCGCTGAGGCCGCCCGGGGCGCCCGGCCGGCGCTCCAGGACCCGCGCAGCCGCCCCCCGCGGCGCCAGGGACCAAGGACCCTGCCGATCGGGGGCCGCCGCCCCTGTCCCGTCCCGCCCGCCGAACGCCACAGTGGAGAGATGTCCCCCCCAAGAACGACGCACGCTCGAGCTCGTGGCCGCCGTCCGCTACGGACGCCTGGCCCTCTCGCGCCACGCCATGCCGTACATCGCCGTCGCCCGGCACGTCGTGGTGGACGACCACGTGCTGATCCGCGTACACCGCGGCTGGGACATACACGGCGCCTGCGACGGCTCCGTCGTCGGCTACCAGGCCGACAACCTGAACACGGCCACGGACTCCATCTGGGCCGTGCACCTCACCGGCACCGCCCGCGTCATCCCGGCACCCGACAGCGCGGACGAGATCTTCGGACCGCTTCCCTCGTTCGTGGACGAGCAGGCCTTCGATCCGGTCCATCTGCGGATCGACCCGCAGTTCGTGGACGTCCAGTTCGTGAAGGGTGTCGCAGGGTGGCCGGAGCTGCACGCCGCGTGATCTACGATTTCCCGGGTGACGGGCACGGCGACGGAGCTGCTCGCTGAGCGCACGCTCGGCACACTGCTGCGCCGTTACGAGGGCGCCGGCACCCCACTGGCCTGCCATCCGGTCCCCCAGGGACTGCTGAACCGCGGCTACCGGCTGGCGACCACCCGCGGCCGGTTCTTCCTCAAGCACTACGTCGCGCCGGACACCGCGGACGCCGCCGTCATCGCCCGCCAGCACCGCGCGACCCTGCTCCTGGACGGCCTCGGGCTGCCCGTCGCCGCCCCGG
The DNA here is from genome assembly GCF_027158125.1 of Streptomyces sp. H39-C1. NCBI lineage: Bacteria > Bacillati > Actinomycetota > Actinomycetes > Kitasatosporales > Streptomycetaceae > Streptomyces > Streptomyces sp. H39-C1. Next base: position 203,911 of record NZ_JAPVLS010000001.1, on the reverse strand, counting down.
TCGCCGACACCGAGGGCCGGACCGTCGCCGTCGTCGGCGGGCGCTGCTACGCGCTCTACCCGTGGGTCGAGGGCCGGCACCGGGAGGGCACCGAGCTGACCGCCGCCCAGTCCCGGCGCCTCGGCGCTCTCCTCGGCCATGTGCACGCCGGCCTGGCCCGCGTACAGCCCCCGCCGGAGGCGGACCGGGTCGCGCATCCCAGCGCCGACCCCGGGCGGACGTACGCGCTCATCGACGAGCTGCTGGACCTCGCCCACGCGCACGAGCCGCGCGAGACCTTCGACGAGCTGGCCGAGCACCGGCTGCTGGAGCGCCGCACCCTGCTGGAACGGCACGCCCATCGCCGCCCGCCCGCCCCGGACGGGCCCGCCACCGGCTGGGTGCACGGCGACTTCCACCCGCTGAACCTGCTCTACCGCGGGGACGAACCCGTCGCCATCGTCGACTGGGACCGGCTCGGCGTGCAGCCGCGCGCGGAGGAGGCGGTACGGGCCGCCGCGATCTTCTTCGTCCGGCCGGGTGACGGGAAGCTCGACCTGGCGAAGGTGCGGCCCTACGCGCGCGCCTACCGGCTCGCGGCCGGGACGGCCGCCCAGGAGATGGCCGCGGCGGTGCACCGGGTCTGGTGGGAGCGCCTGAACGACTTCTGGATGCTGCGCTGGCGCTACCAGGAGCGCGACCGGCGCTCCGACCCGCTCTTCCCGGCGTCCTCCGCGCTCGCGGTGTGGTGGACCCGCGAGTACGAGGCGGTCAGCGACGCGTTCACCGGCTGACCGGCCGCGGGGCCGGGGCCGGTGAACGCGGCCCGGTCAGCCGGTGCCGGGCTTGCCGTTGTTGTTGCCGCCGGGGGCGGTCGACGGGGTGCCCTGAGGCGTCGTCGGGTCCTTCGTCGGCGGGTCGGACGACGCCGAGGGGGACTCGGACGGGGACTCGGACGGAGACTCCGTCTGCGTCTCGGTCTGCGTCTCCGTGGGCGTCGGTGAGGTGGTGCGCGTCGGCCGGTGGGACGGCGTCGTCGTTGGCGGCTGCGTGATGCCCCCGTCGCCCTGGTTCGGATCCGTGGAGGTGTCCTGGCTCGGCGCGGAGCTCTGGTCCTGCGAGCTCTGTGAGCTCGGCGGCGCCACGTCCTGGCCCGGGTCCTTCTTGTTCCCCGCCTGCCCGACGGCGAAGTACACGCCCATCGAGACGGCCAGCACCGCGGCCAGCACGAAGAGCACCGGCTTGAGCCACTTGTTGCCCCGGCCGCCGCCACCGTGCTGCGGCTCGTGGTAGCCGCGCGTCTCGTCCGCTCCGCCACCGGACGCGCCCAGCATCACCGGCCGGCTGAACTCCGCCGTGGTGCTGTTGCCCTGCCGCCCGATCGTCGGGCCGGAGCCCATGCCGGTGCCCGCCGGCGGGGTGACCGGGGCCGAGTGCGGCACGACGCCGGTGTCCCAGACGTTGTTCCAGCCGCCCTGCTCCTGGAGCATGTGCAGCGCGTACTGCACGACGCCGCGCATCTCCTCGGCGCTCTGGAACCGGTCGTCCGGGTGCTTGGCGAGCGCGCGCAGCACCATACCGTCGAGCTCCGGCGGCACCCGGTCGCTGACCGTGGACGGCACCTGCGGTTCGTCCTGCACGTGCTGGTAGACCACGGACAGCGGCGTCTCACCGGTGAAGGGCGGCCGCAGCGCCAGCAGCTCGTAGAGCATGCAGCCGGTCGCGTACAGGTCGGAGCGGTAGTCGACCGCCTTGCCGAGCGCCTGCTCGGGGGAGAGGTACTGCGGGGTGCCCATGACCATGCCGGTCTGCGTCATGGTGCTGGCCGCGCCGTGCAGCGCGCGGGCGATGCCGAAGTCCATGACCTTGACGGCGCCGGCGTTGGTGATGATGACGTTGGCCGGCTTGATGTCACGGTGCACGATGCCGTGCTGGTGGCTGTAGGCGAGCGCCTCCAGCACACCGGAGATGATGATCAGCGCCTGGTCGATGGGCGGCGCCTCGGCGCCGGTCAGCAGGTCGCGGATGGTGTGCCCGTCGACCAGCTCCATGACGATGTAGGGGACCGTGCCGGTGGGGGTGCGGTCCTCGCCCGAGTCGTACACCGCGACCACGGCATGGTGGTTCAGCCCGGCGACCGACTGTGCCTCGCGGGTGAAGCGCGCCTTGGAGACCGGGTCCTCCGCCAGATCGGAGCGCAGCAGCTTGATCGCCACGATCCGGCCCAGCCGTACGTCCTCGGCCGCGAAGACCTCGGCCATTCCGCCGCGTCCCAGCCGGTAGGTCAGCCGGTAACGGCCGTCACCGACCATCCCTTGCGCGCCCCACAATTCGGGCGAATCGGACGCTCCGGTTCCTGCGGTCGTCTCATGGGGGTCGACCATCAGTCCTCGCCGTCGCTTGGTGCCTCGCCTTACAGGTTTTCTGGTCGGCCACGCTACCGTCTCCGGGGACGGTGCCGGGCCGCTCATGTATGGGCCCGATGCGCATCAGGTGACGAGATGGTCAACGAACTTGACGTGCCCGCGCGATAAGCCAGACTTGGCGGGCAAGCCGGCGGGCCGATGGGCCCTCTCTAGGGGGAAGCGGTACAGATGAGCAGCGGGGACGGCGCGCAGACCGATTACGCGGGTCGCTCGGTCGGAGGCGGTCGCTATGTGCTGCGCGATCTCCTCGGCGAGGGCGGCATGGCATCGGTGCACCTGGGACACGACACGGTGCTGGACCGCCCGGTCGCCGTCAAGACACTGCACACGAGCCTGGGGAACGAACAGTCCTTCCGTGAGCGGTTCCGCCGCGAGGCGCAAGCTGTGGCCAAACTGAACCACACCAACATCGTCTCGGTCTTCGACTCCGGCGAGGACACCCTCGACGGCGCGATGGTCCCGTACATCGTCATGGAGTACGTCGAGGGCAAGCCGCTCAACGTGGTGCTGGCCGAGGACATCGCGCAGTACGGCGCGATGCCGGCCGAGAAGGCACTGAAGATCACCGGCGATGTGCTGGCGGCCCTCGCGGTCAGTCACGAGATGGGCCTGGTGCACCGCGACATCAAGCCCGGCAACGTGATGGTGACCAAGCGTGGCGTGGTCAAGGTCATGGACTTCGGCATCGCCCGGGCCATGCAGTCCGGCGTGACGTCGATGACGCAGACCGGCATGGTCGTCGGCACCCCGCAGTACCTGTCGCCCGAGCAGGCGCTGGGCCGCGGCGTCGACGAGCGGTCCGACCTGTACTCCGTCGGCTGCATGCTCTTCGAGCTGACGACCGGCCGGATCCCCTTCGAGTCGGACTCGCCGCTGGGCATGGCGTACCAGCACGTGCAGGAGATCCCGCCCGCACCGTCCCAGTTCAACCGGGCGATCACCCCCGGCATCGACGCGCTGATCGCGCGGGCCCTGAAGAAGAACCCGGCGGAGCGCTTCCCGACCGCGGACGCGATGCACGACGAGCTGGAGCGGGTCGGCGCCTCGACGCAGGCCGGCGCCACCCCGCTGATCATCGGCGAGGGCCCGCACGCCCGCGGCCGCGGCGAGGGCGTCTCCGCGACGGTCTTCCCGCCCGCCCAGGGCGCGCTGCACACCCCGCCGCCGAACGTCCACAGCCCGTACCAGACGCCTTCGCCGCAGCACAGCGCCTACGGCCCGAGCACCCCGGCGCCCGCGACCCCGGCCGCTTACGGCTACCCGCAGCAGGTCCAGCAGCAGGCGCCGCAGTACCGGACGCCTGCTCCGACGGCCGGGTACCCGATGCAGCCCGGCACGGTCTCCGGCGGACCCGGTGGCGGGGGCAACGGCGGCGGCCGGTCGAGCCGGACCGTCCTGATCGGCGCCGCGGTGGCGGTGGTCGCCATCTGCCTGATCGTCGGCCTGATCGTCAAGATGAAGGGGGGCGGCTCGGACGACACCGCCGGCAAGGGCAACGACACCGCCTCCCCGTCCACGTCCTCCAGCCAGTACGCGCCGGGTGCCTCCAGCGGCGGGACCTCGCCGTCGACCGCGAACCCCGGCGGAGTCGTCGAGGGCGACAAGACCCGGACGCTGGAGTCGTCGGCGTGCACCGGGGCCACCCAGGGCTTCACCAACACGGACCCGAACATGGTCCTGTTCCCGCAGTTCAACACCAAGTACCGGGACTCCGTCGAGGCCTGCCTGAAGGCCGCCGGTTGGAAGTACACGGTGAAGTACACGAACGAGCAGCAGTGGGGCAAGGGCGCCGTCGTCGACCAGACGCCCAAGGCGCTGGCCGACTACAACGTCACGTGGAAGAACGACGCCAGCAAGATCACCATCTGGGTCTCCACCGGCAAGGGCGCCAGCTGATCCGGCCGTAGCGGCAGTACGCGGAGGGCCCGGCACACATGATGTGTGCCGGGCCCTCCGCGGTTACCTGTCGGTGATTCCCGGGTTCCTAGAGGTACGGGTTCCCGGAGGCACGGGTTCCTCGAGGTACGGGTTCCTAGAGGTACGGGCCGGAGCGGGCGCCCGGGTGGCCGCCCTCGTCCTCCTCGTGCCCGCCCACGCCCGGCGGGAGGGCGCGGCGCATCTGCTCCAGCTGAGCCCTGGCTGCCATCTGCTGGGCGAACAGCGCCGTCTGGATGCCGTGGAAGAGGCCCTCCAGCCAGCCCACCAGCTGCGCCTGGGCGATGCGCAGCTCGGCCTCGGTCGGGATCGAGTCGTCGTTGAAAGGCAGCGAGAGCCGTTCCAGCTCCTCCACCAGCTCGGGCGCGAGACCGTCCTCCAGTTCCTTGACGGAACTGGCGTGGATCTCCTTGAGACGAACGCGGCTCGCCTCGTCGAGCGGCGCCTGCCGCACTTCTTCCAGAAGCTGCTTGATCATGCTGCCGATACGCATGACCTTCGCCGGCTGTTCCACCATGTCTGTCACCGGGACCTCGCGCGATTCCTCGCCGCCGCCAGGGGTGCCGCCGAGCGCCATTCCGTCCGGTCCCACGATCAGGACCTGCGGGCTCTCCTGCGACCGTTCGTTCATCGGCATCTCCATGCCGCCATTCTCTCGCACACTGCGTTCTCCTGAAGGTGTGCCCCCTGATGCGGCTGATCCACCACGTCAGAGGGCACACGTTCGGCTGGTCAGGCGGTGTTCCCCGCTACGACGCCTCGCGGCGGGACAGCGAGGTGCGGGACCGGGTGACCAGGGCCGCCAGCAGCGCCGCGCCCAGCGGGACGGCGACGATCAGGGCCGCCAGGGTCGACCAGGGAATGACGATCGGGACGTGCGGAACACCGCCCATGCCGCCCCAGCCCCGGTCCATCGCCTCCTGGTAGAACTTCAGCTGCTGACGTTCCTCGGCCTTGCGCAGCCCGATCGCGGGCAGGACGCCCGCGGCCGAGCCGAGGATCACGCCCATCACGGCCACCACCCCGCACTGGAAGCCGGACAGGGTCCGCCGCACCCGGGGATCGGCGCCGATCGCCGCCAGGGTCTTCAGGTCGGGCTCGGCGTCCGCCTGGGCCAGACCGGTGGCGATGCCCGCGGCGCCGATGGTGACCAGGCCGGCGAAGACGGTCAGCGCCAGCAGGATGACGTTGTTGTCGCTGACATAGCCCTCCTCGACATACAGGTTCGGATCGGCACCCAGCTTGGAGAGATCGTCCTCCAGCGCCTGCTGCTCCTTGCTGCTGGGCGCGTTCTCGTTCACGAAGTACGAACCGAAGGGAAGGGTCTGCAGTCCGGCGGCCTTGGCCGTGGCGGGCGTCATGATGGCGCGGACGCCGTAGGACTCCGTGCCGTCCTGGGCGACGTACGTGGGGAACGACTTCAGCGGTCCGGTGGCCTCCTGGCCTTCGGCGATCGGCTTCGAGGAGTCCTCGATGATCCGGAAGGTGAGCCGGTTCTTCTCGACGTAGTGCTTGTCGAAGAGCACCGTGTGGCCGGCCGCGAGCGCCTGCTCGGCGCCCGGGTCCTTGATGCCGAGCGCGTGGAGCAGCCCGGCGTCACCTATCAGCACCTCGGAATCCGTGCTGATGGCACTGCTGTGGTAGGTACGTTCGCAGCGCCAGTCCTTCGACAGCTTGCGGCGCTCGGCCACGCTGAACTTCTTGTCGGTGTCCGGCCCGTCCGTGGGGCAGGCGTTCGCCGGGGGCAGGACCATCTCCGCCCGGCCGCAGCCGGGGCTGCTGCTGTACATCGAGCAGGTCTTCTTGCCGACGACCACCCGTGAGACATCCGCGCGGGACGAGACCGGGAAGCGCTTCTCGACGGCCGCCCGGACCGCGTCCAGGTCACGGCCCTGCTCCCGTTCGATGCTGATCGACGCGACACCGTAGGGCGCCCGCGCCTCGTACCCGTTGCGACTCTCCAGGTCGCTGCTGGCGGTGTACGTCGCCACCGCGACCGTGCCCGCGACGGCCGCGAGGACGGCGGCGACGGCCGGGGCCGTACGACCCCGGTTGCGCACCGCGTCCCGCAGGGCGAGCCGCGGGGAGAGCGGCAGCCAGCCGCCGAGCCGTCCGAAGAGCCCGACCAGGGTTGGGGTCAGCGCGACGATGCCGAGTTCGGCGATGGCGGAGCCGCCGCCGACCGCGAGCACGTTGTCGGTCTTCATCGAGCCGAAGACCGCGATACCGACGCCGAGACAGACGGCGGCGAGGCCGAGCACCGGCAGCACCCGGTTGGCGTGCCGGACGCCGCGCCGACCGGTCAGCGCCGCCAGCACGCTCTGCCGGGACGCGACGACCGCCGGGACGATGGCGGCCAGCAGTCCGGTGAGAATCGCGAGCAGCCCGATGCCGAGGAGTTCGAGCGGATGCACCGAGATACCGCCGAAGCGCGCACCGGTGTACTCCTCCAGCGGCTCACGGAGGGCGAAGGTCAGCGCGAGACCGAGCACCGTGCCGACGACGGCGGCGACCACACCGATCACCAGGCCGCCGGACAGCACGATCGCGCGGATGTGGCGGCGGTCGCCGCCGTTGGCCCCGACCAGCCCGAGCTGGCGGCGCGAGCGGCGGGCGCCGACCGCGAAGGCCGGTCCTGCGAGCAGGCAGATCTCCAGCATCGCCAGGCCGACGATCGTCGCGCCCACGGCGAGCAGCGCGGCCTTCTCAGCGGTGCTGCCGCCGTAGTTCTGGTTCCAGTCCGGGTACTTGACGAACAGCGGCACCTCGGAATCGGCCGGCGGGTCGAGCGACACCGCGCGGGAGTGGGCGACAACGCTCTTGGCGTTGACCTCCTTCACCATGTTCCACGTGAAACCACCGTCCACGGCCACGAAGTACTTGGATGTGATGCCCGGCCCATCGCGTCCGGCCGCCTTGAGGGCCTTGGCCAGCGGCGCCAGGAAGGCGTCCGGCAGGGCGTTGATCTGCGCCGTCTTCAGCTCTCCTGGCAGGTCGTAGGCGCCGACGATCTTGTACTTGGTGGCCAGGTCGCGGGCGGAGACCGACGAGCCGACGTGGAGGCCGCTCGTCTTGAGGAACGCGTTGGTCGCCATGACCTCGTCCGGCGCGTCCGGGAAGTGACCGCGGTCCAGCTCCATGATCCCGGCGGCCATCGGGTCGGAGGCCTTCAGTTCACGGATGTCGACGTCCAGCAGGCCGTACTTCGTGTGGACCTTGCCCGTGCCGACGGAGTCCTTCAGCGTCTTCGCCCCGGCGGGGATGACGGCCGGGATGTTGACGCCGGGACCGTTGCCGCCCGGGATCATCTGCCCCGAGGCGTTGTCGTTGACCAGCGACTTGTTCCTGCCGTCCGGGGACTGGTAGATCGGCAGACCGTCGTACGCGGCGTCGGAGAGCACGGCGTCGGCTGCACCGAGGTCGCGGGTCAGCGACTGTTCTGCGGTCAACTGCGAGCTGCGGATGGTGATGTCAGCGGCGCTCACGCCCAGGATCGGCAACGCGATCATGGCCAGGACGAGGATGCTGCGTCCCTTGAAGCGCCAGGCGTCACGCCGCGCGATCCGCACCGCGGCACGCCAGGAATTGAGCCAGCCGTTCACTGAGCCACACCGCCGGTGAGCAGCGACTCGGCGTTCGAGCGCAGCGTCGTGTCGACGACGGAACCGTCCCGCAGGAAGACCACCCGGTCCGCCCAGGCCGCGAACCGCGGCTCATGGGTGACCAGGACGCCGGCCGCACCCGCGTCACAGCGGGCCCGCAGCAGCGCGAGTACCGACTCGCCGGTCTCGGAGTCCAGCGCACCCGTCGGCTCGTCGGCCAGCACCAGCCGGCGGTCGCCGACCAGCGCGCGGGCGATGGCCACCCGCTGCTGCTGACCGCCGGACATCTCGTCCGGGAAGCGGTCGGCGAGGTGGTCGAGGTCCATCTCCTGCAGCGAAGCCAGCGCCTCACGGCGGGCCTTGCGGGCGGAGGTGCCGTCGAGCTCACGGGGCAGGGCGACGTTCTCGACGGCGGTCAGCGCCGGTATGAGGTTGTAGTCCTGGAAGACGTAGCCGATGCTGCGGCGGCGCAGCGCGGCCATCTGCTTACGGTTCGCGGTGGTGAGATCGGTACCCTCGACGAGCACCCGGCCCGAGGTGGGGAGGTCGAGTCCGCCCGCGATGGTCAGCAGTGTGGACTTGCCGGAGCCGGACGGGCCCATGACGGCGACGAGTTCACCGGGGAAGACGGACAGGTCGATGCCGCGCAGCGCGTGCACTTCCGTGGTGCCGCTGCCATGAACTCGGGTCAGCTCCTGCAACTGCAGGACGGGCTGATGCTCTTGGGCAGACATGGGTTGATCCCCCTGTGATCAGGTCTGTGGTCAGGTCGGAACGGTTATCGCGACGTACGGGTCAGCGCCGGCCGGGCCTCGAACGCGCCAGGGCGGCACGCAGTCCCTTGTCGTGCGCGGCTTCCTGCTTCGGAGCCTGGTTCGGGTTCGGAGCCTGGTTCGGGTTCGGGTTCGGGGTCGGCTTCGCGTCGTTCACGCCGCCTTTGTCGGCGGCGACCGCGTCGGCCAGCCGTACGAGCCGGGTCTCCGCGTGGTCCAGCCAGCGGGCCTCGGCCTCCGCCTGGAAGATCAGCTGCTCGATGACGAGCAGCCACGCGACGTCGTCACGGTTCTGGTCCTGCTCCAGCGCGACGAGCGCCTGGGCCTTCAGCCGGGTGTAGTCCTGCAGGGCCTGGAGGGTGTGGTGCCGCTGCGCCTGGATGACGGCACGGATGTCTATGTCGGACGAGCCCACGGCCATCGCCAGCTTGATCGCCAGCTCGTTGCGGGGTGGATTCGCCCGGTCCACAGGTGTGGAGAACCAGGTGCGCAGTTCGCTGCGTCCCTCATCGGTGATGGCATACAGCGCGTGGCCGCCGTCGTCCTCCCCCGCCGGCACGACCAGGCCGTCGCGCTCCAGCCGTCCAAGGGTCGTGTAGACCTGGCCGACGTTCAGCGGCCAGGTGGAACCGGTACGGGACTCGAACTCGGTACGCAGCTGGAACCCGTAGCGGGGACCGCGATCGAGGAGGGCCAGGAGGCCATGACGGATCGACATACTGAGTATGTATACCGAGTATGGTCACAGAGAGCAAGGTCGGGCGGAGGAGGGTGAGCCGGGGACGGAGGCGCGAACGGAGGCGTGAACAGGGGCGCGAACAGGGGTCAGGTGGCCGCGAACCGGGACCGAGGCCGCTGACGGATCAGCTTCTGCGGAGGCGCAGACCCAGGAAGCCGAGGCCCAGTCCGACCAGGGCCATCCCCGCGCCGAGCGGCAGCACGCTCACCGCGCGGCCGACGGGACCCCCGGCATCGTCGCTGACGGTGGGAGCAACGCTCGGACCTGCCGGAGCGGGCGCCTTCGGCAGCGCCGGAACCGGGACGACGACCGCGGCGGACGGCTGCTGCATCGGGAGCTCGTACGCCTCGGCGCCATCAGAACCCTCCGGCTGAACCGAATCCGGAGCACCGTATTCCGCTGCGCTCAGGTCCTCGTCGGACGCGGCGTCCTCCGCGCTGTCCTGGGCCGACATCCCGTGCGCCCATCCCTTGTGCCACGAGCCCTTCTTCTTGCCGGCGTGCTTCGTCGGCGAGGGCTTCGCCGTGGGCGGTTTCGTCGTGGCCGGCTTGGGCGTGACGGGCTTCGGTGTACTGGGCTTCGGCGTCGCCGGTCCGGGTGTTGTCGGCTTCGGCGGCGCCGGGGGCTTGCCCGGTCGCGGCGGCTGCTCCGGTGTCACGGGAGGCGCGGGCATCCCGGGGAGGGGCGGCATGGGCGGCACGGGAGGCTTGGGCAGTGCCGGCAGCTTCGGTAGTTCGGGCAGCTTCGGCAGCTCCGGCATCCGGGGCGTTGCGGGCGGCGGCACCGCGAACACGACCCCTGCCGACGCCGTCGCGCGGCCCTGCGCCGCCCACCCGGGCGCCACCGGCAGGAGCAGAAGCGCTCCGGTCAGTACGGCCGCCGCCGCCACTCGCCCACCGGATGCCGAACGCAAGACGCCCGCCCCTCTCAGCCGCCGACTTCATATGTGGGATAAGCCTCACATAAAGTGCCAATTGCGGCATCTTGGGCGGGCGTCGAGGATTCTCACGACGACTACGGGGGCTACGCAGCCACGCAGCCGGACCGTCAGGACCGTCAGGACCCCAGGACCGTCAGGGACCCCAGGACCGTCAGGCCAGGACGATCTCAGAGCGTCAGGACGACCTTGCCGATGTGCGCGCTGGCTTCCACCACTCGGTGGGCCTCGGCGGCGTCGGTGATCGGGATCGTACGGTCGACGACCGGCCGCACCGTACCGGCCTCCAGCAGCGGCCAGACGTGTTCGCGCACCGCCGCCACGATCGCGGCCTTCTCACCCAGCGGGCGGCCGCGCAGCGAGGTCGCCACGACCGCCACCCGCTTGACCAGCATCGTGGCGAGGTTCAGCTCGCCCTTGACGCCGCCCTGCAGACCGATGATGACGAGCCGGCCGTTGACCGCCAGCGCGTCGACGTTCCGCTCGAGGTACTTCGCGCCCATGATGTCGAGGATCACGTCCGCCCTGACCAACTCCGTGAAGTCCTGCTCGCGGTAGTTGACCAGGATGTCCGCGCCCAGCTTCCGGCAGGCCTCCAGCTTCTCCGCGCTGCCGGCCGTCACCGCGACCTTGGCGCCGACCGCCTTCGCGAGCTGGATCGCCATGGTGCCGATACCGCTCGAACCGCCGTGGACCAGCAGCGTTTCGCCGGGGCGCAGGTGCCCGACCATGAACACGTTGGACCAGACCGTGCAGACGACCTCGGGCAGCGCGGCGGCCGACACCAGATCGACGCCCTTGGGCACCGGCAGCAGCTGACCGACCGGCACGACGACCTTCTGCGCGTAGCCGCCGCCCGTCACCAGCGCGCACACCTCGTCGCCGACCGCCCAGCCGGACACACCGGGGCCGAGCGCGGAGATCCGGCCGGAACACTCCAGGCCCGGGTAGGGGGACGAGCCGGGCGGCGGATCGTAGAAACCCTGGCGTTGCAGCAGATCGGCACGGTTGACGGCGCTGGCCACGACCTCGACCAGGACCTCACCCGCGGCGGGTTCGGGGTCCGCGACCTCGGCCCAGACGAGCGCCTCGGGTCCGCCGGCTTCGGGGATGGTGATCGCATACATGAGCGCGAGGCTACCCTCCGGACGGCAGATCGGGACCCGCTCGGTGAATGGCGATAAGGCGGTCGGCGAACTGCAGCGTGGCCGCTTCCGGATCGTCGAAGCCCAGCAGCCGGTGGCCGCGCTTGACGGAGACGACCAGATCGGACACGTCCCGCGGCGCCTTGCCCACCTCGGCCTTGGTGACCGGACGCTCGATGAGATCGAGACCGCTGCCGTACGTGATCAGGTCGTCCATCACCTGTCCGACGCTCGGGCTGAGCATCGACAGGCCCAGCAGCCGGCCGGCGGCACTGGAGCTCGTGATCACCGCGTTGGCACCCGACTGGCGCAGCAGCGGCGCGTTCTCCTCCTCGCGCACCGAAGCGACGATGTTCGCCCGCTTGTTGAGCTGCCGCGCGGTCAGGGTGACCAGCACGGCGGTGTCGTCGCGCTGCGCCGCGATCACGATCTCCTTGGCGCGCTCGGCCTCGGCGCGCAGCAGCACGTCATTGCGCGTCGCGTCGCCCACCACCCCGACGAAGCCCTCGGCGGTGGCCGCCTGGATCACCTTGGGGCTGGGGTCGACGATCACGATCTTCTCGACCGGGATCCCGCGGCCGAGCAGCGTCTGCGCGGCGGACCGGCCCTTGGTGCCGTATCCGACGATGACGATGTGGTCGCGCAAGGTGGACCTCCAGCGTTTGAGCCGCCATTGCTCGCGGGTGCGCTCGGTGAGCACTTCGAGGGTGGTGCCGACCAGGATGATCAGGAAGAGGACGCGCAGCGGCGTCACCAGGAAGACATTGCACAGCCGCGCGCTGACGCTGTACGGGACGATGTCGCCGTAGCCGGTCGTCGAGAGCGTGACCGTCGCGTAGTAGAGCGAGTCGAGGAACGAGACGGCGTCGTCGGAGTTGTCGTGGTACCCGCCGCGGTCCAGATAGACGATGAGGACCGTGGCGAGCAGCACGAGCAGCGCCATCGCCAGCCGGCGGGACACCTGGAGCAGCGGGCCGATGGCCTGCCGGGGGAACATCACCTTGTAGGCGAGGCTGCCCGGGCTGTCGTGGTCGGCGGGATGGCTGCCGCGGTGGCCGCTCCCGGCATGGTCATTGGGGTGGTCGTTGCTGTGGTCATTGCTGTGGTGGTCGTTGCTGTGGTGGTCGTCGGCGCCGCTGTCCGCCCGGCCCGCGGCAGCGTCGTGGCGCGGCAGTTTCAACGGACTTCACCTCGTCGCTCTCGTGGTTCTCGTGGTTCTCGGCTCCGGTGGCTCGCATCGGTCGCGTTGCCCTCCCGGCTTCGGAACCGGCATCAGCAACCGGCGGTCCCCCATGCCAGGTCGAGCACGGCCGTCTCCTGACCGGCCGCCGCGCCGCCGGGCGGAATGACCGCCAGCCCGTCGGCGGTGGCCAGGCCGCGCAGCATGGCGGGGCCGTGGAAGTGCAGCGGGACGACGGCCGATTCGTCGTCGAAGACCACCGGCACCAGGCGGGTGTCGGTCGGATGGCCGGGCACAGCCGCGGTGAGCTCCGCGGTGTACGGGGCCGGGACCGGACGGCCCGCGAGCGTGCGCAGCAGGGGAGCGACGAGGGTGATGACGCCGGAGACCGCGGCCAGCGGATTGCCCGGCAGCCCCACGAGGTGTCCGCCCCCGGGGAGTTCGGCCAGCAGCATGGGGTGGCCGGGGCGCACGGCGACCCCGTCGACGAGCAGTTTCGCGCCCAGCGTGTGCAGGACGGGGTGGACGTGGTCGACCGGACCGGCCGCCGTTCCGCCTGTGGTGATCAGCAGGTCGGCGGTGGTCTCGCCGATCGCGCTCATGAGGGCGTCGACCTCGTCGACGACGCGCCGGGTACCGGTCACCTCGGCGCCGAGCGCCTCCAGCCACGGCGCCAGCATCGGGCCGAGGGCGTCCCGGACGAATCCGGCGTGGGGGAGTCCGTGGTCGAGCAGTTCATCGCCGAGGACCAGCACCTCCACCCGGGGGCGGGTGATGACGCGCAGCTCGTCATACCCGGCGGCCGCCGCGAGACCGAGCACCGCAGGGGTGACGACGACGCCGGGGGAGAGCAGTTCCTCTCCCCCTCGGCACTCCTGGGCGCGCGGGCGTACGTCCTGGCCGGGGGTGGGCGCGCCATGGGTGGCGTGCAGCAGCCCGCCGTCGGTGCGCCGTTCGGTGCGGCCGTGCTCGTGCCGGATGATCGCGGTGGCACCGGGCGGGAGGGCCGCGCCGGTCGCGATCGCGATGGCGTGGCCGTCGAGCAGCGCCACTCCGGGCCGCTGGCCGGCGAGGAGCTGCCGGGTCTCCAGCATCCACGGGCCGGGGCCCGCCACGGCCCAGCCGTCCATTGCCGACGTGTCGAAGGACGGCAGATCCGTCAGCGCGGTGAGCGGGGCGGCGAGCGCGTGACCGAGCGCTCCGGCGAGCGGCCGGCTGACGGCGGGCAGCCGCCGGCCCGCGGCGCGCGCGGCCCTGCGGGCCTCGGGCCAGGTGAGGTCGTGCTGCCGGTGTCGGGACGGAGGCTCGGTTTCGTGTGCCGGTTCAGGTTCGCCTGCGGGTTCGGGTTCGTGTGCCGGTTCGGGTTCGGAGGCTTGCGCGCTGCCGGTGTCGAGCCCCGCGATGGCGAGCGGATCGAGGCTGGGTCCGGGATGGGGGTCCGGGTTGGGGGTGGCGCTTCGGCCCGTCCCGCCGTCGGCGCTGCCGCCCAGGCCGAGGGAGCCAGGCCCGGCCGGTCCACCGGTCGCGTACGCGTTGGCGGTCCGGCCCTCGTTGGCGAGCAGCAGTGCCTCGCCCATCGCGTTGAGGGCGGCCGCCTCCTGGTCCGCGGGCCCTGTCGTCCGGCCGGTCATCCGGCCGGCTTCCCTGCCTCGGAAGGCCCGGGATCGCTGTTCCCGGCGGCCTCGCCGGCCCTGGCGGCCTCCGCGGACCAGCGTTCGGCGAGTTCGGCCGCCTTGCGGGCAGCGTTGCGCACTTCCTCGGGGCCGCCGCCGGACTGGGCGGCGGCGTAGCCGACCAGAAAGGTGGTCAGCGGTGCGGCGGGGCGGGCGACACCATGCGCGGCATCACGGGCGAGGTCGAGGAGGACTTCGGTGTCGACCTCGAGCTCGATCCCCAGTTCGGCCTTGGCTGCGGCGATCCATTCATCCAACACAGGCCCATCGTCCCCGATGCGGGGCACATCGCCGCGCAGGCTCACCCCTGTTCCAGTCGCGCCCGTGCGGCGGCGACATCGTCCCAGGTGTCGCAGTCGAAGGAATCCGAGCCCGAGGGGTCCGGCAGCCGGTGCAGCCGCAGCTCCTCGGTGAGCAGGCGCAGCGGCAGCCCGGCGAGCGTGCCGTGCTCGGTGGCGATCAGCGCCAGCCCGCGGCGCAGCGCCTCCGTACGGTAGGCCGCGGCCAGCGGCTGGTCCCGGCCGGACGGATCGGTCAGCACGACGCCGTCCGCGTCCGCCTCCCGTCCCAGCGACTCCCGCAGGGCGTCCGCCGCCGTCCGCGTCAGGAACGGCATGTCGGCGGCGAACACCAGCACCGTGTCGGAACCGGCCCGCGCCAGACCGGCGGCGAGGGCGGGCAGCGGTCCGCCGCCCGGCGGATCCTCCCGGGCCCACAGCACCGGCCGCCGGGTGGGCCTGCGCGGACCGACGACCACCGTGTCGACGGCGCCCTCGCAGGCCTCCAGCACCCGGTCGAGCAGCGGCCGCCCCGCGACCTCCAGTCCCGGCTTGTCCGCCCCGCCCAGGCGCCTGGCGGCGCCGCCCGCCAGCACCACGGCGTCATGTGCACTCATACCGCGCAGTATGCCGTGAGGCCGGGTCCTGCGGTCCCGCACGGCGCTGCCCGGCCCGCCGGACCCTGGCGCTGCCGGGGCCCTGGCGCTGCCGGACCCTGGCGCTGCCGGGGCCCTGGCCCGCTCAGACCGCGGCGAGCAGCACGGCCGGCTGCTCCACGCAGTCGGCGACGAACCGCAGGAAGCCGCCCGCCGTACCGCCGTCGCACACCCGGTGGTCGAAGGTGAACGACAGCTGGACGACCTGCCGTACCGCCAGTTCCCCCTGGTGGACCCAGGGTTTGGCGGCTATGCGGCCGACTCCGAGCATCGCGGCCTCGGGATGGTTGATGATCGGCGTCGAACCGTCGACACCGAACACTCCGTAGTTGTTGAGGGTGAACGTGCCGCCGGTGAGATCCGCGGGCGTGAGCCGCCCGGTGCGGGCCGCCTCGGTGAGCCGGCCGATCTCCGCCGACAGGCCTGAGGTGGTGCGTGCCTGAGCGTCCTTGACGACCGGGACCATCAGCCCGCGTTCCGTCTGCGCGGCGAAGCCGATGTGCACGGCGGGCAGCCGCACGATCTCGTTCCGCTCGGTGTCGACGGTGGCGTTGAGCTCCGGGTACCGCGCCAGTGCCGCGGTGCAGATCCGCGCGAGCAGCGCGAGCACGGAGATCTTCGGGCCGCCACCCGCGTTCATGGCCGCCCTGGCCGCGAGCAGTTCGGTGGCA
Organism: Streptomyces sp. H39-C1; assembly: GCF_027158125.1. NCBI lineage: Bacteria > Bacillati > Actinomycetota > Actinomycetes > Kitasatosporales > Streptomycetaceae > Streptomyces > Streptomyces sp. H39-C1. The sequence goes on along the minus strand of NZ_JAPVLS010000001.1, from coordinate 187,917 downwards.
TCGGCGTCGACCCAGCAGGTGGCGTCGGGTATCTCCCGGCGGCTGCGGCTGAGCTTCTCGGCCACCGCTCCCCGGATCCCGCGCAACGGCACCCGCTCCCCCACCACGTCGGCAGCCGGGCCGGCCGTAGCCGCCGGTGCTGTCGCGACCGGTGCCGCTGCCGTGCCGGCACCCGCCGCGGCGACCGCCCGTTCCACGTCCGCGCGCAGGATCAGCCCGTCCGGCCCCGAGCCCGTCAGCGACCGCAGGTCGAGCCGGTTCTCCCGCGCGATCCGCCGCACCAGCGGCGAGATGACCGCCACCGGACCGACCGGCACGGTCTCAACAACAGCTGCCAGTGCCGGAGCCGGAGCCGGAGCCGGGCTCGCAGCCGCGACCGGCCGAACCCGGCGGCGGCGTGCGCCTGGCGCGGTCGTGCCGTAGCCGACCAGGACGTTGCCGGATCCCTCACCTGCGCCGGCGTCACCGGACGCGGGAGCGCCGGAGGCGTCGGAGCTCACCGCGGTTCCGACCGCCACCGTGATCAGGGGACGGCCCACCGCCAGCGATTCGCCCTCCGCGCCGTACCGGGCCGTGACGACGCCGCCGTAGGGGCACGGGACCTCGACCACGGCCTTGGCCGTCTCGACCTCGACGACCGGCTGGTCGATGGCGACGACCTCGCCGACCTGCACCAGCCAGCGGACGATCTCCGCCTCGGTCAGCCCTTCTCCCAGGTCCGGGAGGGTGAACTCCTTCACGACGGCCATCAGCGCGCCTCCCACTGGAGCCGGCCGACCGCGTCCAGGATCCGGTCGACGCTGGGCAGATGGTGCCGCTCCAGCATCGGCGGCGGATACGGGATGTCGAAGCCGGCGACCCGCAGGACCGGTGCTTCGAGGTGGTGGAAGCAGCGCTCGGTGACCCGGGCCGCGATCTCCGCACCGGCGCCGCCGAATCCGGCGGACTCGTGCACGACGACGGCCCGGCCCGTCCTGCGCACCGCTGCGGCGACCGTCTCGTCGTCGAAGGGCACCAGGCTGCGCAGGTCGAGGACTTCGAGGTCCCAGCCCTCCTCCTTCGCGGCTTCCGCGGCTTCGAGGCAGACCGGCAGGGAGGGGCCGTAGGTGATGAGGGTGGCGCTGCGCCCCGGGCGCCGCACGACGGCGCGCCCTATGGGCTCCACCGCCGCCGGCTCGTCGGCGTTCCAGTCGTCCTTGGACCAGTAGAGCCGCTTCGGCTCCAGGAAGACCACCGGGTCGTCCGAGGCGATGGCGGCCCGCAGCAGCCCGTACGCGTCGCCGACCGTCGCCGGGGTGACCACGTGCAGGCCGGGTGTGTGCAGGTAGTACGCCTCCGAGGAGTCGCTGTGGTGCTCCACACCGCCGATGCCGCCGCCGTAGGGCACCCGGATCGTGATCGGCAGCGGCAGCGCGCCGCGCGTGCGGTTGCGCATCTTGGCCACGTGGCTGATCAGCTGCTCGAAGGAGGGGTAGGCGAAGGCGTCGAACTGCATCTCGACGACCGGCCGCAGCCCGTACATCGCCATGCCGACCGCCGCGCCGAGGATTCCCGCCTCGGCGAGCGGGGTGTCCGTACAGCGGGTCTCGCCGAACTCCTTGGTGAGGCCGTCCGTGATCCGGAAGACGCCGCCGAGAGCGCCGACGTCCTCACCGAGTACATGGACGGCCGGATCCTCGGCCATGGCGTCCCGCAGTGCCCGGTTGAGCGCCTGCGCCATGGTGGCGGGCTTGCGCGCGGTGGTGGGGGCGGGGGCGGTCGCGGTGCTCATGAACCGGCTCCGGCGTGCTCGGTGTGGTCGGTCTGCCCGCCGTCGTGTTCGGCATCGAGCTCGGCGCGCAGCATGGTCGCCTGCTCACGCAGTTGGGGGGTCTGTTCGGCGTAGACGTGGGCGAAGAGGTCCATCGGGTCCAGCAGCGGTTCGGCGTTCATCCGCTCGCGCAGGTCCGCGGCCATCTTCTCGGCGGCCTCCTCCGCGGCGTGCCGCGTGGTGTCGTCGAGCAGCCCGCGCCCGTTCAGCTCCCGCTCCAGCAGGGTGATCGGGTCGTGTTCGCGCCAGGCCTCGACCTCGGCGTCCTCCCGGTAGCGGGTGGCGTCGTCGGCGTTGGTGTGCGCCTCCATGCGGTACGTGACCGCCTCGACGAGGGTCGGTCCGCCGCCCGAACGGGCCCGCTCGACGGCTTCGGTGAGCACCTGGTGCACGGCGGGCGCGTCGTTCCCGTCCACGAGCCGGCCGGGCATGCCGTAGCCGACCGCCTTGTGGGCGAGCGAGGGGGCGGCGCTCTGCTTGTCGAGCGGTACGGAGATGGCGAAGCCGTTGTTCTGCACGAGGAAGACCACCGGCGCGTTCCAGACAGCCGCGAAGTTCAGCGCCTCGTGGAAATCGCCCTCGCTGGTGCCGCCGTCGCCGACCATGGCGAGCGCGACCACGTCGTCGCCCTGGAGGCGGGCGGCGTGCGCGAGGCCGACCGCGTGCGGCAGCTGGGTGGCCAGCGGGGTGCTGAGCGGTGCCACATGGTGTTCGCGCGGGTCGTAGCCCGTGTGCCAGTCGCCGCGCAGCAGGGTGAGCGCCTCGACCGGGTCCACACCGCGGGCGATCACGGCGAGCGTGTCGCGGTAGCTCGGGAAGAGCCAGTCCTGGGGGCGCAGCGCCATGGCGGCGGCGACCTCACAGGCCTCCTGACCGGTGCTGGAGGGGTAGACCGCCAGCCGGCCCTGCCGGGTCAGCGCGGTGGCCTGCCGGTTGTACCGGCGGCCGCGCACGAGCTGGCCGTAGAGCTCGGTGAGCAGCGCCGGGTCGATCTTGGCGGCGTCGGGGGTGCCCAGCAGCCGGAACGGTTCCGTCTCGGGCAGCAGCGGCGTGGCGTCGATGGGGGGGCGCTGGGGTCCCCCATGCCTGTGGCCAGGGGCGGGTTTCTGGTCCATGACGGTCATCGCGAGCACCTCCTCGTAGGTTGGAGGACGGATCGCGTCCTCCCAACCGATTGTTCGGTTGTTGGAGGCATTTTGGCCACAGGTACGTTCAGCCTGTGGACAAACGGTTCTGCACAGCCTGGAATGGAGCCAGTCCGTCCATGGTAGGGAGGTCCGGGGGCATGCCGCGAGAACAGATGGCCGAGCCCGATCCGCAGAACCGTCCCCTCGATCCCATCGACCGGACGATTCTGCGACTGCTGCAGGAGGACGGACGTGCCTCGATCCGCTCTGTGGCCGAGCGCGTGCACGTTTCGCGGGCGAACGCCTACGCCCGGATCAACCGCCTCATCGAGGACGGCGTCATCCGCGGGTTCACCGCCCGGGTGGACCATGAACGCGCCGGGCAGGGCGCGTCGGCGTACATCACCCTCAAGATCGTTCAGAACTCCTGGCGGACGGTCCGGGAAACACTTCTCACTCTTCCGGGTGTAGCCCACATTGCCCTGGTAAGCGGAGATTTCGATGTGTTGATGCTGGTGCACACGGCGGACAACCGCAGCCTCCGCGAGCTCGTGCTGACCCGCATCCAGGCCATACCGGAGGTCCTCGGCAGCCGGACCCTCCTGGTCTTCGAGGAGACGGACCTCGTGGTCGACGACTGAGCCGGCCGGGGATCTCCCCGGCCGGCTCGTCCATCGGCGCGCTGCACACAGCCACTGCGCGTGGCCGCCGTGCGTCTCTCAGCCGCCGTACTTCTTCAGGAAAGCGGTGACCTTCGCCCAGTTCTCGGCGTCGTCGAGCATCGAGACGCCGTGGTGGATCCCGGTCACGATGTACAGCGAGTTCTCCTTGGCCTTCACCGAGGCCTTGCTGAGCGCCTTGGTGGAATCCGCGAACGCGGTGTCCCCGTCCGCCGCCATGTAGAAGACCGGCGCGGTCAGCCCCGGGACCGCGGCCGCCGCGTCCATCTGCCCGTACTGCTCGGGCGCGGAGAGCGAGACGACGGCGTCCGCCGGCGGCTGGACCTTCGCGGCGGCGGTCAGCACCGAGGTGCCGCCCTTGGAGGCGCCCATGCGCACCAGTTTCGTCGCCCCCTTGCCGCGCAGCAGCTGGGCACCCGCGACGACCTCGGGCACCTCGTCACCGTTGGAGTCGATCGCCAGCACCCGGTAGCCGCTCTTGACCAGTTCGAGCGCCTTGGGGACCCACTGGCAGACGTTTCCGTCCGACTGGTGCGCGAGCACGATTCCGGTGGTGCCCGTGCCCGCCAGATAGCCGTCCACCGCGTTGCCGCCGGTGTCCTTGAAGGTGATCGAGCCGGCCTTGGCCTGGGCCTCGGTCAGACAGTCGAACGTCTTCACCGTGACCGTCGGGGACGGCTCCGCCGTCGCCTTGCCACCGCTGCCGCCGTCGTCGCCACAGGCCGTCAGGAACAGGGGAAGCGCGGTGGCCAGAGCCGTGGCGGCGATCGCGTGGAAGGTCCGGGTGCGTCCAGCTGAATACATGGCTGGATGGTGTCGGCGCCCCCGTTCGGAGGTCAATGGTCTGGACCTCACGGTTCGGCTACGTGCGCAGCCCCTCGAAGGCCAGGCGTACCGCGGCGTCCGCGACGTGTTCCCCGTCGATCGCACCCTTGGCGTCCGGCCGGTACCACTCCACGATGGAGTTGATCATGCCGAAGAGCAGTCGCGTCGCCAGCCGGATGTCCATGTCGGAGCGGAGATCACCCTCGCTCGCGGCGGCCTTCAGCAGGTCGGACACCCGCTGGTCGAACTCCCGGCGCCGCTCCATCGCCCAGCGTTCGGTGCTGGTGTTCCCGCGCACCCGCAGCAGCAGAGTGACGTAGGGCAGCTCCTCCATGAGCACCTCGGCGGTACGCCGGGTGACGTTCTCCAGCCGCTCGATCGCCCGCCCCTGGCGTGCCCGCGGCTCCTCCAGAATGCCGAACAGGCCGTCCAGGGCCCGCCCGACGGCGCGGTGGAGCAGTTCTTCCTTGCCGCGCACATGGTGGTAGATCGAGGACTTGGAGATTCCGGCGGCGCGGGAGAGGTCCTCCATGGAGGTGCCGTCGTAGCCGCGCTCGTTGAACACCTCGACGGCGACGGCAAGCAGCGTGTCGGGGGTGTACGTGTCCCGTTTGACGCGGGGACTGGGGGGCTCGGCCATGGTCACGATTAGAACAGCTTCCCCTCGGCCGCCGTACGGCGGCGCAGCAGCGCCGACGGGGCGTAGCGGCCACCGGGGCACGAATCGTGCAGCTCGGACAGGACCTCGCACACCCAGTGCGCGCCGAGGCGGTCGCCCCACTCCAGCGGACCGAGCGGATAGTTCACGCCGAGCCGCATCGCGGTGTCGATGTCGGCGGGCGAGGCGACCGCCTTGGCGACCGCGTCGGCGGCGAGGTCCACGAGCATCGCCACCGTCCGGGCGACGATCATGCCGGGGACGTCCTCGATCACGCTGACCTGCTTGCCCAGCGCCTGGAACAGCCCGACGGCCGCCAGGACCGCTTCGGGCCGTGCGGTGTCGCCGGGTGCCAGCGCGATCCGGGTGGCGGCCCGGTAGTCCAGCGCGAGGTCGAAGTGGATGACGCTGTCGCCGCGCTCGGTGGCGTAGGAGCCGTCGGCGAGGAAGAGCCAGTCGTCGTCACCCAGGAGGATCGCCCCGGGGCCGCCCTCCTCGTGGTCGACGTGGATACCCGCCTCCTCCATGAGGGCGACGAGTTCCGCCGCCGGCCCCAGGTCGCCGAGGACCGTCACCTGCTCGGGCGCGGGCGCCGGAGCCGCCGTCGCCGCGAGCGGCCGGTCCTCGTCCCCGTACCGGAACCAGCCGCGCCCCGACTTGCGGCCGAGCAGTCCGGATTCGACGAGGCGGCGCTGGGCGAGGGACGGCGTGAACTTGGGGTCGTGGAAGAACGACTCCCAGACGGACCGGGTGACGGCCTCGTTCACGTCCTGGCCGATCAGGTCGGTCAGCTCGAAGGGGCCCATCGCGAATCCGCCGCACTCGCGCAGGACCGCGTCGATGGTGGCGGGATCGGCGGCCCCCTCCTCGTGGAGGCGGAACGCCTCGGCGTAGAAGGGTCGGGCGATCCGGTTGACGATGAAGCCGGGGGTGTCGGTGCAGCGCACCGGGGACTTTCCCCAGGCGGCGGCGGTCGCGTACACGGTGGCCGCCGCGTCCTCGTCGGTGGTGGCGGCGGAGACCACCTCCACGAGGGGGAGGAGAGGCGCCGGGGTGAAGAAGTGCAGGCCGACGAAGCGTCCGGGACGGCGCAGAGCGCCGGCGACGGCGGTCACGGAGAGCGAGGAGGTGTTGGTGGCGAGCAGGCACGCGTCGTCGACGACGTCCTCCAGCTCGCTGAAGAGCCGCTGCTTGGCCGGCAGGTCCTCGATGATCGCCTCGATGACGAGAGCGGCGTCGGCGAGCTCGCCGAGGGTGGCGGCGGGAGCGAGCCGGGCCAGCGCGGCATCACGTTCGGCCGCGTCCATCCGGCCCTTTTCAGCCAGCCGGGCGATCCGTGCTGCCACCGCCGACGCACCGCGCTCGGCGCTGCCGGGAGCGGCGTCGTAGAGCCGCACGCGATGGCCCGCGACCAGTGCGACCTGGGCGATTCCCTGGCCCATCGTGCCGGCGCCGATGACAGCAACGGTGCGGGTTCGATCAAGCGCGATCATGATGCCGACTGCTCCTCGCCAAGTTGTCCACAGGTCCGGCCGCCCTCTTGAACCGACCGAACATTCGGTTAATCTAGCGGTGTTCCCATATCCAGCCCAGCTCGACGAGGAGTTGGTCCCCATGGCCGCCGATCTCACCGCTGTCCCGTTGATCGAACGGCATCGCGGCACTCTCGACAAGGCACTCGAAGCGATCAGGACCCGCGAGTTCTGGTCGCCGTACCCCGAACATCCGAAGGCTTACGGAGACGGAGCCGACGGCAAGGCCGCGTTCGACGCTCTCCTGGGGCAGCGCTTCGCGCTCGACCAGCCCGGCACCGACGACTGGACCGGACGCGAGACCTCGCCCTACGGGATCGAGCTCGGGGTCGACTACCCGCACCCGGACATCGAGGTGCTGCTGCCGGCGATGCGGGCGGGCATCCCCGCGTGGCGGGACGCGGGCCCCGAGCTGCGGGCGATGGTGTGCCTGGAGATCCTGGCGCGGATCAATGCCAGGACCAACGAATTCGCCCATGCGGTGATGCACACCTCGGGCCAGGCCTTCACGATGGCGTTCCAGGCCGGTGGGCCCCATGCGCAGGACCGCGGCCTGGAGGCCGTGACCTACGCGTACGCCGAGCAGGTCCGCACCCCGGATTCGGCGGAGTGGGTCAAACCGCAGGGCAAGCGGGACCCGCTGCGGCTGCAGAAGGCCTTCACGGCCGTCCCGCGCGGCGTCGCCCTGGTGGTCGGCTGCAACACCTTCCCGACGTGGAACGGCTACCCGGGCATCTTCGCCTCCCTGGCGACCGGTAACCCCGTGCTGGTCAAGCCGCACCCCCGTGCCGTTCTGCCGCTCGCGCTGACCGTCACGGTCGCCCGCGAGGTGCTGGCCGAGGCGGGCTTCGACCCGAACCTGGTCGCGCTGGCCGCCGAGCGGCCCGGTGAAGGGCTGGCCAAGACCCTCGCCGTGCGGCCCGAGATCCGCATCATCGACTACACCGGCTCCACCGCCTTCGGCGACTGGCTGGAGACCAACGCCCGCCAGGCGCAGGTCTACACCGAGAAGGCCGGCGTCAACACCGTCGTCATCGACTCGACGGACAACTACAAGGGGATGCTCAGCAACCTGGCCTTCTCGCTGTCCCTGTACAGCGGCCAGATGTGCACCACCCCGCAGAACCTGCTCATCCCCCGCGACGGCATCACCACCGACGCGGGCCACCGGAGCTACGACGAGGTGGTGGCCGATCTGGCCGCGTCCGTCGAAGGGCTGCTCGGTGACGACGCGCGGGCCAACGCCCTGCTGGGCGCGCTGGTCAACCCGGATGTGAAGACACGCCTGGAGGCGGCACCCTCGATCGGTGAGGTGGCACTCGCCTCCCGGGCGGTCACCCACCCGGACTTCCCGGACGCGACGGTCCGTACACCGGTGCTGGTGAAGCTGGACGGGGCCAAGCCCGACGACCAGGCCGCGTATCTGACGGAGTGCTTCGGACCGGTGTCGTTCGCCGTCGCGGTCGACTCCACGGCCGACGCGGTGGAGCTGCTGCGCCGTACGGTCCGGGAGAAGGGCGCCATGACGGTCGGCGGCTACACCACCTCGGCCGACGTCGAGCGGCTGCTGGAGGAGGCGTGCTGGGAGGAATGCGCCCAGCTCTCCCTGAACCTGACCGGCGGGGTGTACGTCAACCAGACGTCGGCCTTCTCCGACTTCCATGGTTCCGGCGGCAACCCGGCGGCCAACGCGGCGCTGTGTGACGGGGCATTCGTGGCCGGGCGCTTCCGGGTCATCGAGGTGCGCAGGCCCGCATAGCGCGAGCCTCTCCCCATCCGGCCCCGTCCCGAGTTGCCCTGTCACTCCGGACGGGGCTCCCCCGCCCGTTCAGCACCGGTTCCGGCCCAGCTCAGCGCCCTGGCGGGGCAGCCCTCCCGGAGCCGTACGCTGAGGCCATGACGGAAGCGGAAGACGAGGCCGGGCGCGCGGCGCGACAGTGGCGCGAGGCGGCCCCCGGTGCCGTTCTGCTCGACGGCTTCCACGCCCTCAAGCACGCACTGCGCTTCGGCGCCGAGGTACGGCTGGCACTGACCAGTGACCGGGCCGCCGCCCTGGCGCTCGCCGAGGAGCTCGCGGACGATGTGACCGACCGGCTCCGCGCGATCCTCGTCGAGGTTCCCGGCCAGGTGCTGCGCGAGCTGCTGCCGAGGATCCATCCGACCGGTGTGGCCGCGCTCGCCGTCAGGCCCAGCGCCGGCTCCAACCTCGCCGCGCTGAACGCGGCTCCCCGGCAGTCACCCGTCGTCGTCCTGGACAATCCGCGGAACCTCGGCAACATCGGGGCCGTGATCCGGCTGGCCGCCGGGTTCGGTGCGACCGGGGTGGTCACCACCGGGGACATCGACCCCTGGCACCCGAACGTCGTGCGCGCGAGCGCCGGCCTGCACTTCGCCACCGCCGTCGAACGGCTGGACCTCCCCGACCTGCCGGCCGGGCCGCTCTATGTCCTGGATCCGGAGGGGAAGGACATCCGGTCGACGGTGATCCCGGACGACGCGCTGCTCGCGTTCGGCTCGGAGCGGCACGGGATCTCGCCGGAGATGCGCGGGCGGGCGACCGAACTGATCGCGGTACCCATGCGCCCGCACGTCTCCAGCTTCAACCTGGCCACCACGGTGGCGATGGCGCTCTACCACTGGCTGCCCGCCCCGGGCACCGGCCGTATCCAGGGCTTGTCCCAGGACGTATCCAGGACGTATCCAGGGCCTGTCCGGCCCTAGACGCGGTAGCCGTCTCCCGCACCACCGGGTTCGCCATGAGCCAGCTGCGGCTCGGTGGCGGGCCGCCCGATCGTCGTACCCAACTCCCGTACCTGGTCCTGATCCTGGTCACGCGGGTCACCGGTGCGGGGGCCGGCCTGGCCGCGCAGACCGCTCGGCACCAGACCGGCGATCCGGCTGCCCGCCCAGCGCAGGAAGTTCGTCGGCAGGAAGACCGCGTCGGCGGCGATCATCGCGAGGGAGAAGAACGGCAGGCCGAGCACGATCGCGATCGAGGCGTGCTCGATGATCATCGCGACGAGCAGCACGTTCTTCACCCGGCGGTTGAAGAGCGTGAAGGGGAAGGCGACCTGCACGATCACCGTGCCGTAGGTGATCGCCATGACGATGAGACCGGCACCGGCGAGGGCGTGCGAGAGCTCGGGCCAGGGGGTGAAGTCGTCCAGGTGCAGCGGGTAGTACAGCGCGGTACCGTCTTGCCAGCGGGAGCCCTGGATCTTGTACCAGCCGGCCGTCGCGTAGATCAGGCAGACCTCGACGACGATCACGAGCATGCCGCCGTTGTGGACGATGTTGGCGAGGATGTCCAGCACCTTGCGGGGCTCGCCGGCCGCGTAGCGCCGCACCGCCCACCAGGCCGCCTGCGCCAGCCAGAAGCCCCAGAAGGCCGGCCCCCAGAACTGGCCGAGCTTCCCCAGCAGGGTGATGACGACGAGCGCGGCGCCGAGCAGCGACCACAGGACCACGCCGGTCAGGTCCGGGTCCGGCTTCTCGGCGCGTTCCGGGGTCAGGTCCCGCGTCCGGTCCTTCGTCCGCTCCAGCAGCCGGTCGGCCCGTCGCTTGTCGAGGGACCAGACCTGGCCGCAGCGGGTCAGCACGAGGTAGATCGCCATCAGGTGGATGACGTTGTCGCCGCCGTCGCCCATGAAGATGCTGCGGTTCTGCAGCGACAGCACCCCGACCATGAACAGCAGCGAGGCCGTACGGGTCCGCCAGCCGAGCAGCAGCAGCAGGCTCGCGATGATCGAGCCCGCGTAGACCACCTCGAACCAGAGCTGGCTGTCGGTCCACATCAGCACGCTGAACGCGCCGGTGCCGTTGTCGGCCATCAGCCGCTGGGCCATGCCCCAGGTCCACACGCCGTCGGGGCCGTACAGCTCCGCCCGGTGCGGCCACTCACGCAGCAGGAAGAGCAGCCAGGTCAGCGAGAAGCCGATCCGGACGACCGCGCTCTGGTACGGCCCCACAGCGGTATTGGTGATCCGGGCCAGACCACGGGTCAGCCCGGTGTCGAGCGTGCCGCCGAGCCCCGCGAAGGGGGAGGGCGGCAGATCCTTGCGAGCGCTCACGAGGCCTTCTCCTGTCCGGAGGTGGCCACCGACCACCAGAGCGTCTCCTGGTACTGCGTCTCGTTGTTGGGCTTCGCGTCGGTCCACGACGGCGGAGCGACCCACACGGTCGCGGAGCGGGCCTGCACGCGGACGACGTCACCGCCGTTCAGCTGGGGACCGAACCGGTTCTCCACGATCCGCTGCACGTACTCCTGGCTGAGCTGGCCGCGCACACCGGTGGGTGTGTTGTTGGCGCCGTGCGAGGAGGTGTAGAAGCTCCAGGCGCGGCGCAGCTCGTTCTGCCGGGTGTGGCTGGGGGCGACGGTGTGCCGGATGCCGGTCAGATCGACCGCGGTGAGGTCGACCCAGCCGGTCGTCTGCAGCCGGCCGCCGGGGCTGCGCACCTCGGCGCGCGCCTGCACGTGGATGTTCTGCTGCAGCGGGTCGGGCGCGAAGAGCTTCCAGTTCTGCTCGAACTCGGGGTAGATGTACGAGTCGACCGTGGACTGGTACTCCTTGCTGGCCGTGTTCGACGGCGCGACGTGCAGGAACACCATGGCGAGGTGGAAGACGACGCCGACCGCGACAGCCGCGACGGCGAGCGAGACCACGACCCAGGATCCGGTGGACAAGGACGGCAGCTGCCCCGTTTCGGCAGCCTCGTCGGAGGCCTCTTCCGCGTCCGTACCCGCGTCCGCTCCGGCCTCGCCGTCCGTCCGGGTCCCGGCCGCGTCTCCGGAGCTGTCGACGGCCCTGTCGCCGGCCCCGGCCGCCGCCACCGGACCGGCGCCCGCTCCCGGATCCGTGCCCGGTCCCGTCCCCGGTTCCGGCCTCTCAGGTGGCTCCATGGTCTCCCCGTTCCTCACCGCGCTCCGCTTCCGCACGGAACGCTACTCATGCCCTCGCGCCACCGGTGACCGTACTGGGTTATCCACAGCCGCCGGGATGGCCTTGACACCCTAAGGCGCTCGACCGACCATTGAACCGAACGATCGGTCGGTCGGTTGAGCCGGAGCGGGACAACGTAGGGGGCACACATGACCACGGCAGCCACGGTCGAGGAGGCGGCACCGCAGGCCGGTCTTCTCGCCGCTTTCGAGTCGGCACTCGCCGAAGACTCGCGGATCGAGCCGCGTGACTGGATGCCCGACGCGTACCGCGCCACGCTTATCCGCCAAATGGCGCAGCACGCCCATTCCGAGATCATCGGAATGCAGCCCGAGGCGAACTGGATAAGCCGCGCGCCCTCGCTGCGCCGCAAGGCGATCCTGATGGCCAAGGTGCAGGACGAGGCCGGGCACGGGCTGTATCTCTACAGCGCCGCGGAAACCCTCGGCGTCGGCCGTGACGAGCTGCTCGACAAACTGCACGCCGGCCGCCAGCGGTACTCGTCGATCTTCAACTACCCCACCTTGACCTGGGCCGATGTCGGAGCGGTCGGCTGGCTCGTGGACGGCGCCGCGATCACCAACCAGGTGCCGCTGTGCCGCTGCTCGTACGGGCCCTACGCACGGGCCATGGTGCGGATCTGCAAGGAGGAGTCCTTCCACCAGCGACAGGGGTACGAGCTGCTGCTGGCGCTCAGCCGGGGCACCGAAGCGCAGCACGCCATGGCGCAGGACGCGGTGGACCGCTGGTGGTGGCCGTCGCTGATGATGTTCGGCCCGCCGGACACCGAGTCCGGGCACTCCGAGCAGTCCATGGCCTGGAAGATCAAGCGGCACTCCAACGATGAGCTGCGGCAGCGCTTCGTCGACATCTGCGTCCCGCAGGCCGAGGTGCTCGGGCTCACCCTCCCCGACCCCGACCTGCGGTGGAACGAGGAGCGCGGCGCCCATGACTTCGGGGACATCGACTGGACCGAGTTCCACGAGGTGCTGCGCGGCAACGGGCCGTGCAACGAACAGCGGATAACCCAGCGCCGCACCGCCCATGAGCAGGGCGCCTGGGTCAGGGAAGCGGCCACGGCATACGCGGCCAAGCAGGGAACCGAGCACGGAGAGGTGCGCTGATGACTGCCAACGACTGGCCGCTGTGGGAGGTCTTCGTCCGCAGCCGGCGCGGGCTCAGCCACAGCCACGCGGGCAGCCTCCACGCGCCCGACGCGGAGATGGCGCTGCGCAACGCACGCGACCTCTACACCCGGCGTGCCGAAGGCGTGTCGATCTGGGTGGTCCCTTCCACGCAGATCACCGCCTCGTCGCCGGACGAGAAGGACTCGTTCTTCGAGCCGGCGGGGGACAAGCCGTACCGGCACCCGACCTTCTACAAGATCCCGGAAGGGGTGCGGCACCTGTGAACCCGGTACTCGTCAGCACGGCGCTGCCTCTCGGTGACGACGCCCTGGTGCTCGCCCAGCGACTGGGGGAGTGGGCCGGACACGCACCGGTCCTCGAGGAGGACGTCGCGCTCGCCAACATCGCGCTGGACCTGCTGGGCCAGGCCCGGGTGCTGCTCTCCCTCGTCGGCGACGAGGACGAGCTGGCCTTCGGCCGGGAGGAACGCGCCTTCCGCAACGTCCAGCTCGTCGAGCAGCCGAACGGCGACTTCGCGCACACCATCGCCCGCCAGCTGTACTTCTCGACGTACCAGGAGCTGCTCTACACGGAGCTGGCCCAGGGCGACAGCGAGCTGGCGCCGCTGGCCGCGAAGGCGGTGAAGGAGGTCGCCTACCACCATGATCACGCCCGGCAGTGGACGCTGCGGCTCGGCGACGGCACGGCCGAGAGCCATGAGCGCATGCAGCGCGGGCTGGACGCCCTGTGGCGGTTCACCGGCGAACTGTTCCAGCCCGTGGAGGGGCTGGGCACCGACCTCGGCGCGCTGCGCGAGCCCTGGCTGGAGCGGGTATCGGCCGTCGTCCGGCAGGCCACGCTGACGATGCCGGAAGGACCGGACGTGACGTCCTGGTCGGCGGGCGCCGGCAGACAGGGCATCCACACCGAGTCGTTCGGCCGGATGCTCGCCGAGATGC
>NZ_JAPVLS010000001.1:162200-174249 GCF_027158125.1 Streptomyces sp. H39-C1 | reverse complement strand
CCTGCACCGTGCCCACCCGGGTGCGACATGGTGACCGGCGGCGGCACAGTGACCGACGGCGCTCCGGGCGGCGCTCCGGCCGACGAGATAGCCGCGGGCACGCCGGACGGCGTGCTGGAGGCGGAGCTGCTGCGGCTCGCGGGCTCGGTCCCGGACCCGGAGCTGCCGGTGCTCTCCCTCGCCGAGCTGGGAGTGCTGCGCGGTCTGCAGCTGGTCGGCCCCGGCCGCGTCGAGGTGCAGCTGACGCCGACCTACACCGGCTGCCCGGCCATCGACACGATGGTCACCGACATCACCCAGGTCCTGCGCGAGCACGGTATGGCCGAGGTGTCCGTCCGTACGGTGCTGTCGCCTGCCTGGTCGACCGACGCGATCAGCGCCGAGGGGCGCCGCAAGCTCGCCGAGCACGGCATAGCGCCGCCGCGCCCGGTCGGCAGCGGCGGCCCGGTGCCGCTCGAGCTGTCGGTGCGCTGCCCGCACTGCGGCTCGGTGGACACCACCGTGCTGAGCCGGTTCTCCTCCACCGCGTGCAAGTCCCTGCGCCGTTGCGAGAGCTGCCGCGAACCGTTCGACCACTTCAAGGAGTTGTGAATGTTCCATCCGCTCCGGGTCACCGGGATCGAGCGGCTCACGGACGATTCGGTGACCGTGACCTTCGACGTGCCGGCCCCCCTGCGCGAGACGTACCGCTTCGCGGCAGGCCAGCACCTCGCGGTGCGCCGGTTCGTGGACGGCTCCGAGATCCGGCGGACGTACTCGGTCTGCGACCCGGCTCCCGGGCCCGGGGGGCCGGAGAGCCTGCGGGTCGGCGTGCGGCTGGTCGAGGACGGTGAGTTCTCGGTGTACGCCCACAAGGAGCTGGCGGTGGGCGACCTGGTGGACGTCATGCCGCCGATGGGCCGGTTCATCCTCGATCCGCGCCCCGGCTACTTCGCGGCCGTGGTCGGCGGCAGCGGCATCACGCCGGTGCTCTCCCACATCGCCACCGTGCTCGGGCGGGAGCCGTCGGCCCGCTTCTGTCTGGTGCGCAGCGACCGGACGGCCGCTTCGACGATGTTCCTGGAGGAGATCGCCGACCTCAAGGACCGCTATCCGGACCGGCTCCAGCTGGTGAACGTGCTGTCCCGCGAGGACCAGCAGGCCGGGCTGCCGTCCGGCCGGCTGGACCAGGAGCGGCTGACCGCCCTGCTGCCCGCGCTGCTGTCGGTGGAGACGGTGGACGGGTGGTACCTGTGCGGCCCCTTCGGGCTGGTGCGGGGAGCCGAGCAGGCGCTGCGCGGACTCGGGGTGGACCGGTCCCGGATCCACCAGGAGATCTTCCATGTGGACGACGGCCCGGTGACCGGCCCCGCCCGGACCCCGGCCGCGGTCGGCAGTGTGGTCGCCGCGACGCTCGACGGGCGCGGCGGGAGCTGGCCGTCCGAGGGCGGCGAGTCCGTCCTGGAGACGGTGCTGCGCAACCGCTCGGACGCCCCGTACGCCTGCAAGGGCGGGGTGTGCGGGACCTGCCGGGCCCGGCTGGTGTCGGGCGAGGTGCGGATGGACCGGAACTTCGCGCTGGAGCCCGACGAGACCGAGGCCGGCTATGTGCTGGCCTGTCAGTCGCATCCGCTCACCGACCGGGTGGAGCTGGACTTCGACGCGTAACGGTGGTCCCCCGCTATTCCCTCTCACTAGAACGTGTTCTAACCTGACGCACTGTCAGGGACCGTAGCGGTGGGAGGGGCTAGCAGTGGACTTCAGCTTCACCGAGGAGCAACTGGCGGCGGTCGAGGCGGCGCGGGCCGTGTTCTCGGGAGTCGCGCCGGACTCGGTCCCCAGCCCCGCGCTGACCCAGGGGGCCGTCGCCGAGGACTTCGACCGCGCCCTCTGGCGCAAGCTCGCGGACAGCGATCTGCTGAGCCTCGCCCTGGCCGGCACCTACGGCGGCGCCGGTCTCGACCCGATGGCGCTGTGCCTCGTGCTGCGTGAGGCCGGCAAGGTGCTCGCCCGGGTGCCGCTGCTGGAGACCTACGCCGCCGGGCTCGCCGTACAGACCTACGGCTCCGCGGCGCTGCGCGCCCGGCTGCTTCCGGCGGCGGGCAGCGGCGGGGTCGTCCTCACCGTCGCCGCCAACGGCCGCACCGGCCATGACGGGGCCGAGCTCTCCGTTCAGGCGCGGCAGCACCAGGACGACGGGACCGAGGAGCCGGGCCAGTGGCTGCTCGACGGGGTGCAGACGGCCGTCCCATGGGCGCAGCAGGCCGATCACATCCTGGTGCCGGCCCACACCACCGAGGGCCGGCCGGTCATCGCGGTGGTCCCCCGGCTCCACGAGGGCGTCACGCTCGCCGAGCAGGTCTCCACCAGCGGTGAGCGGTTCGCCGAGATCACGTTCGACGGGGTACGGATCCCGGCCGATGACGTCATCACCGCGGACGGCAGCTGGGAGTGGCTGCGCAATGTGCTCGCCACCGGCACCTGCGCCCTGGCTCTGGGCCTCGGCGAGGCGGTCCTCGGCATGACCAGCTCCTACGCCGGCAAGCGTGAGCAGTTCGGGTACCCCATCGCGACCTTCCAGGCGGTCGCGGTGCAGGCCGCCGACCGCTACATCGACCTGCGGGCGATGGAGGCCACCCTCTGGCAGGCCGCCTGGCGGCTGAGCATCGACACCCCCGGCGCGCTGCCCTTCACCGGCGATGTCGCGGTCGCGAAGATCTGGGCGTCGGAGGGCGTACGGCGGGTCGTGCAGACCGCGCAGCACCTGCACGGCGGCTTCGGCGCGGACACCGACTACGCGCTGCACCGCTACCACGCCTGGGCCAAGCAGCTGGAGCTGTCGCTCGGTCCCGCCGCCGCCCACGAGGAGGTCCTGGGCGACCTGATCGCCGCCCACCCGCTCGGCTGAGGCCTGGGGGCCTGCTACAGGACGAAGGCCGGGCCGCCGCCGTCCGACACCAGCGGCCGCCCGGCCGCTTCCCAGCCGAGCATCCCGCCGTCCACGTTCACCGCGTCGACGCCCTGGGCGATCAGGTACTGGGCGACCTGCGCCGACCGTCCGCCGACCCGGCAGACCACATGCACCGTGCCGCCGTCCGGCACCTCGGCGATCCGGCTCACGACCTCGCCCATGGGGATGTGGAGGGCGTGCTGCGCGTGCCCGGCCGCCCACTCGTCGTTCTCCCGGACGTCCAGCAGGATGCCATCGGCCGGAACACCGGCGGCGTCGACGGCGGGCAGCTGGGAGTTGAACATGGGAAGGGCCTCCTCGGCACAACGAGCTCAGCACGGGCTCGGCGCGGGCTCAGCTCGCGTTCAGCGGGCTCAGCGCGCACGACACACACAGCGGACCTGAGAAAACTACCTCAGCCCTCAGCGGGCCGGACCAGCTCGGCGAGCCGTGCCTCCCGCGCCCCGACCTGTTCCAGCAGCTGCTCGGCGATCTCGTTGAGCAGCCCGTCAGGATCGTCGGGGGACAGCTTCATCATCTGCCCGATCGCGCTGCCGTCCAGATCCGTGGCGATCACGGACAGCGCCTCCTTGCGTTCGGCCAGCCACTCCAGCCGGGCGTAGAGCACCTCCGCCTCGGTCGGCAGCTCCTCCTCGAGCACCGGCCCGGCCTCCCACTCCGCCCCCAGCTCGCGCAGCCGGTCCTCGTCGGCGTCCGCGTAGGCCTCGTTGACCCGTGCGATGAAGACGCTGCGCCGCTCCTTCTCCGCCTCGTCCTGCGCCAGGTCCGGGTGCGCCTTGCGGGCGAGCTCGCGGTAGAGCCGCTGCGCCTCCTTGCCCGGCCGCACCCGGCGCGGCGGATTGGGGTCCTCGACCGGCCGCACACCGTCCTGGCCGAGCATCCCCTCGAAGAGCTCCTCTATGCCCGGCATGGGCATGACGAGGGCGCGGGCCTCCCAGGCCCGCTCGATGTCCTCACGGTCGCCGCTGTTCGCCGCCACCGCCTCCGCGATCAGGGCGTCCAGCTCGTCCAGCCGGGCATACATCGGGCCGAGCCGCTGGTGATGCAGCCGGGAGAAGTTGTCCACCTCGACCCGGAAGGTCTCCACCGCGATCTCGAACTCGATGAGCGCCTGCTCAGCGGCGCGCACCGCCTTCGCCAACCGCTGGGAGGCCGCTTGATCCACCTGTTCCGCTTCCGGGTTCGTCACCCGCACAGCGTACGGATTCCGGCGGCCCCCCGTCCCGGGGCCCGGCACCGAAGCCATGCCCCGGAGCCGTACCGCCGGGCCCCACACCCCTTCCGCGCCCCCGAAAGATTCCGTTTCGCACCGGATCAAGACCGGATCAAGACCGGCTCGGACCGGATCGGACCGCAACCGAGGCAGGTCCGAGCCAGGACCGAGCCAGGACCGACGCCCTAGATTCCGAGTTCCGCCGCGACCTTCCCCGTCCTGATCGCGCCGAGCAGCTCCGCGTGATCGGCCTCCGTGCGGTCCGCGTACGCCACCGCGAAGGACGTGATCGCCGTGTCCAGCTCCTCGTTCTTGCCGCAGTACCCGGCGATCAGCCGCGGATCCGCGCTGTGCGAGTGCGCCCGCGCGAGCAGCGCCCCGGTCATGCGCGCGTAGTCGTCGATCAGCCCCGCCTCCAGCGACGCCGGATCCACGCTCCCCTTCCGGTTCCGGAACTGGCGCACCTGGTAGGGCAGCCCGTCCACGGACGTCCACCCCAGCAGGATGTCGCTGACCACCTGCATCCGCTTCTGCCCGAGCACCACCCGCCGGCCCTCGTGCGCACCGTGCGAGCCGTGCGCATCGTGCGAGCCGCGCGCGGAGCTGGAGGCGGCATCCGCCTCCGCGGTGTCGAATCCGGCCTTCGCCACGTACGGCCGCAGCGCGGACGCCCGCGCCTCCTTCACCTGGAGCACCAGCGGCTCCCCGAGGTGGTCGAGCAGCAGCACCACGTACGACCTGGTCCCCACGCTGCCGGTCCCCACCACCCGGAACGCCACATCGTGCACCGCGTAGCGCGCGAGCAGCGGCAGCCGGTCCTCCGACACCGTCCGCAGATAGCCGTCCAGCGCTCCGGCGACCGCCGCGGCCTCCGCGTCCGGCACCCGCCGCAGCACGGGCAGCGCGTCGACGAAGCGCCGTCCGCCGTCTTCCAGCAGCTCGGTCGACCGCGCGACGAACTTCGCGCTGGTGTTCTTCCGCGCCTTGGCCGACACCTGTTCCAGCGTGCCCAGCAGATCGCGCGCGTCCGCGTGCGCGACCAGCTCCTCGTGCGCGATGGCGTTCCACGCGTCCAGCACCGGCAGCTTGGCCAGCAGCCGCATGGTGCGCCGGTACGCGCCGACCGCGTCGTACGCCGCCGACCGGCAGATGTCCTCGGACGCGCCCGCCTCCCGCCCGGCGAGCACCAGCGAGGCCGCGAGCCGCTTCACATCCCATTCCCACGGGCCGAGCAGCGTCTCGTCGAAATCGTTGATGTCCATGACCAGCCGGCCGCGGGCGTCGCCGTAGAGGCCGAAGTTCGCGGCGTGCGCGTCACCGCAGATCTGGGCGCCGACACCGGTCACCGGGGTGTCGACGAGATCGGCCGCCATCAGCCCCGCGGAACCGCGCAGGAAGGAGAACGGGCTCGCCGCCATCCGTCCGACGCGGAGCGGTATCAGCGCTTCGATCCGGCCGGAATTCGACGCCTCCAGCGCCCCCAGCGGGCCCGGCCGGTCACCGCCGGCCGGCAGCTGGTCGTGTGCCGACCGGGGCACCCGGCCCCGCAGCGCCTTGCCCGCGGTCCTCGCCGTGGCCTCGTGCGGCCAGCGCGCGAACCCCGTGGTCCGCGGCACCCTCAACTCGCTCATGCGCTCTCCCCGTCAGCGAGCGGACGCCCCGATGCCACTTACCCCACCACTGGGGGCAATCTGGCCATTTGGTCGACCCCGCCCGAAGTTTCGTGCTTGCCTTGAGCCAGGACCCTACTCAGCGCCGAACCGCAGGTGCACGACGTTGAACGAGATGACCCGGCTTTCCCAGTCCGCCGATACGGCCAAAAGCCCGTCCAAGGGTTCGGCCGCCGGCGCGGAAGCGAAGACGGAGATGGACGTGTCCGTCGACTCTGCCTCCGGAAACGGCAGCGGCAGCACAGCCGGCACCGCGGCCGGCAACGGCTCCGCCGCGGCGCCGCTGGCCACCACCGGGGTGGCCGCGCTCCTGCGGCTCGCCGTCATCTGCGTGGATCCCGACGGCCGCGTCTCCTACTGGAACCGCGGCTCCGAGGAGCTCTTCGGCCACCGCTGGGAAGGCGTTTTCGGCCATCGTGCCTCCGGGCTGCTGACCGCCTCCGGCGCTCCGCACGAGGACACCCTCGATCTGCTGGACGACCTCACCCACCCCGCCTGGGCCGGTTCGCTCGCCACCACCGACCGGGACGGCACCGTTCGCGACGTGCTGTGGTGGACGTACCGGATCATGGAACCCGCCGGCCGCAGCCTGCTGGCCATCGCCGCCAACGCCAAGCCACTGCGCGCTGGTTCGCTGCGGATCGCCCTCGGCGACCGCCTGCTGCCGTACGCCGCGGAGGAGCCGGCGCGCGAGGCCCGCGAGGGCATCTCGGTCTCCGCCCAGCTCGCGCCCGTCCCCGACCTGGCGCACGCCCGGCAGCTGACCAACCGGCTCGGCATCGTGCTGCCCCGGGTGAGCGCCGGCCGCCTCGAACGGATCATGCGGCAGGTCGTCCCGCTCGGCTACCCCGTCCTGCGGGTGGACGGCAGCACGGAACTCCCGGTCCTGCCCAGGGAGTACGAGGCCGATGGCGGAACGTTGCGCCCGGCCCGCACCAACCGCCGGGAGCTGCTCCCCGCACCCCGTTCGGGCTCCGGAACGTCCGTCGAGACGACAGTCGCACCGGCCGCCGGGAACTCGGCCGGCAACTCCGCCATGGGCCGGACCACCGGGGTACGCACCGGCGCCGACGGCCTGACCGCCGTCCCCGCCGTACCGGTCTTCGCGACGCCCGCTCCCGGCCATGTGCTGGACGAACAGCTCGCGTTACTCCGTGAGACCGGCACCAAGGTCGGCAGCACCCTCGATCTCGACACCACCGCACGCGAGCTGTGCGCCGTGACCGTCCCGCGCTTCGCGGACTTCGCGGCGATCCTCATCGTCGACCAGCTGTTCTCCGACACCGAGCTGCCGAAGGACGACCGGCCGTCCGACACCGTCCTGCTCCGCCGGGTCGCCGTCGCCCTGCACGGGCCGCCCGGCGCCTGGGACAGCGCCGTCCCGGAGGGCGAGTTGATCACCCTCTCCGCCGACGACATCACCCCCCGCCTGAGCGAGCCGCTGCTCGTCCCCGTCATCGAACCGGGGCTCGCCCAGGACCTCGCGCTCGACCTGGGCGTGCCGGCCCTCGGCCCGCTGCTGCCCGGCCGTTCCATGGTCGTGGTCCCGCTCACCGCGCGCGGTACGGTCCTCGGCCGGATGTGCTTCCTGCGCCAGCCGAACCGGCGCCCGTTCGACGCCAAGGACGCCGCGACCGCCGGCGAGATCGTCACCCGCGGCGCCGTCCACCTCGACAACGCCCGGCTGCACCGCTTCGAGTCCCGGGCCGCCGCGACGCTGCAGCGCAGCATGATGCCGACCCGGCCGCCCAAGATCCCCGGCGTGCGCATCGCGCACCACTACATGCCGGGCGACCGCCAGGCGCAGGTCGGCGGCGACTGGTTCGACGCGATCCAGCTCCCGGGCGGCCGTGTCGCGCTCATCGTCGGCGATGTGATGGGGCACGGCCTGATCAGCGCCGCCGTCATGGGCCAGTTCCGCACGTCCGTCATCACCATGGCCGCCCTCGACCTGCCGCCGGCGCAGCTGCTGCGGCACCTCGACAACCTCGCGCACCGGCTGGGCCCCGAACACCTCGCCACCTGCGTCTACGCGGTCTACGACCCGATCCACCGCAATCTGACCCTCGCCAACGCCGGTCACATCCCGCCCGTCCTGGCCCGCCACGACGGGGTCAGCGAGCTGCTGCAGATCCCCAAGGGAGCGCCGATCGGCGTCGGGGGCGTGCCGTTCGAGACGGTCGAGATCCCGGTGCCGGACGGCAGTTGGCTGGTGCTGTGCACGGACGGCCTGGTCGAGGTCCGCGGCCAGGGGATAGACGCGGGTCTTGCCGCCCTGTGTGCCAATGTCATCGAGCCGCAGCAGACCCCCGAGGACGTGTGCGCGCAGATCCTCAGCCGGCTGCACTCCGAGGACCGGCGGGACGATGTCGCCCTGCTCGTCGCCCGGTTCGAGGGCATCGCCTCCAAGGACGTCGCCCAGTGGACGCTGCGCATGGACGACGCGGAGGTCCGCACCGCGCGTGAGCTCACCCGGCAGCAGCTCGGCATCTGGGGTCTCGACCGGCTCATGGACGTCACGGAACTGCTGGTCAGCGAGCTGGTCACCAATGCGCTGCGGGTGGCGTCGCACGACGTCCAGCTGCGGCTGATGAACGTCGGCAAGCTGCTGGTCGAGGTCAGCGACGACGATCACAACCTGCCGCAGTTGCGGCGGGCCGACGCGGACGACGAGGAGGGGCGCGGCCTCGCGCTCGTCTCGCATCTGTCGCGGCGCTGGGGTACGAGCCGCAAGGCGGTCGGCAAGGTCGTCTGGTTCGAACTCCCGCTGCCGGGCTAGAACTTCGGCTTCGGGACGGGACTTCGACTCCCGGACCGGTGCGACCGCGCCGGGTCGTTCAGCAGATCTCGGGCTGCTGGGGCCGGGAGGGGCTGGCGTGCGCGCCCGCGCACGGCCCGGCCGGGTCGCCCGCTGCGTCGATGCCGCCCAGCAGATACGTCTCGGCCCACTGGCCCAGCTCGTGCAGGGCCGGGCCGAGACCGAGGCCGGCCTCGGTGAGCCGGTAGGTCACGCGCAGCGGCGGGCCTTCGTCGACCTCACGGACGACCAGTCCGGCGTCGACCAGCTCGCTCAACCGGTCCGACAGCATGCGCTCGCTGATCTTGGGGAGGGCTCTCCGCAGGTCGGCGTAGTACGCCGCCCGCTGGGTGAGGACGGCCACGATCAGCCCGGTCCACCGTTTTCCCAGCAGCTCGAAGACGCGCGTGAGCGCGATGTCGACGCCCGTACACACCTCGGCCCCGAGCTCTGCCTGCGCCTGCTGTCCCCGTTGCATGGGTACAGCGTACTGCCGTCCCACTTGCTACTGCAGAAAAGTAAGCTACTGTGATATCAATAGCTACATACGAAAGAACGCAGACGCCCACGGTGGCGCGACGTTCGCCCCGTCTTCCGAGAGTGGAGGCATTCCCATGCCCACCTTGCTGCACATCGACTCCTCCGCCTTCCACGAGGGCTCCGTCTCCCGCGAGGTCGCCGCGACCTTCCGCAAGGAATGGGAGGCGCAGCACCCGGACGGCACCGTGATCTACCGCGACCTCGCGGCCGATCCGCTCCCCCATCTGACCGCCGACGCCATCACGGCGTCCTTCGTCCCGGCGGCCGACCACACCCCCGAGCAGCGGGCCGCCCACGCTCTGCGGGAGACCCTCGCCGAGGAGCTGGAGCGGGCCGACGCGGTGCTGATCGGCACCCCGATGTACAACTTCACGATCCCCTCCAGCCTCAAGGCATGGCTGGACCAGGTGATCATCATCGGCCGCACCGGCGGCGAGGGGTCCACGGTGGCCGGCACCCCGGTCACGGTCGTGACCGCCCGCGGCGGTTCGTACGCCGCCGGCACCCCGCGGGAGAGCTTCGAGTTCGCCTCGAACTACCTGGAGAAGGTCCTCACCGGCATGCTCGGCCTCGAAGTCGACTTCATCGTCCCTGAGCTGACGCTCGCTCATGTGAAGCCGGAGATGGCCGACCTCCGGGACCTGGCCGACGCGTCGCGCACCCGCGCCCACGAGGAAGCGGTCTCCAAGGCCAAGGCACTCGCCGTCCGCCTGGCAGCCTGAGGCCCCTCGCCCTGCCGTCTGCGTTACGTGTCACCCGTTACGCGCCGCTGGCCCCGCCCGATTCCGGGCGGGGCCATTCGCGTCCCTCCAGCGCCTCGATGCTGCGGTTGAACCGGGTGAGTACGTCCTCGAACTGCCCGATCTCCCGCGGCGTCCAGTCCGCGAGCACCCAGCCCAGGCCTTCCAGATGGACCGCCCGGTCGGCTGTCAGCCGGTCCTTGCCGGCACTGGTGATCCGCAGCTTCCGCGCCATTCCGCCGTCCGGATCCGCGACGCGCTCCGCCAGCCCGGCCCGCAGCAGCGCCGCCGTCTGCCGGTTGACCGTCGAGGTGTCGAGGCCGAAGGCCTCCGCGAGCTGTCCGATGGACATCGCGCCGTCCGCTTCGATCCTGGTCAGCAGCAGATAGGCGGACTTCTCCAGCCGCCCGCCCGCCGGGTCCCGGCGGGCCATCACCTGGTGCCGGGCGACAAGCATCAACTCCCGTTCGAGTCGCTCCAGCACACTGCCTCCTATGTCACCGCGTCCTGCGCGCCGCGCGTACCCACGAGGGACGCAATGTGCACGATACACAGCCTGTGTGTCGTGCACATCAACAACTTCACCCGGAGGCGGTACACGTGCCCCAGATATCCGATCCAGTGGCCCGCGACCGGGGCAGCTCCATCGTCGTGGTGCTCGCGTTCGCGGGCATCGTCGTGGCGGTCATGCAGACCCTCGTGGTCCCGCTGATCCCCGAACTCCCCAAGCTGCTGCACGCCTCCGCCTCCGACGCCTCATGGGTGATCACCGCCACCCTGCTGGCCGGCGCGGTCGCCACCCCCGTCATGGGCCGGCTCGGCGACATGTACGGCAAGCGGCGGATCCTGCTCTTCAGCCTCGGCCTGCTGATCATCGGCTCGCTGATCTGCGCCTTCACCACCTCGCTGCTCCCGATGGTGGTCGGCCGGGCCTTCCAGGGCGGCGCGATGGGCGTCATCCCGCTCGGCATCAGCATCATGCGTGACGAGCTGCCCAAGGAGCGGATGGGCTCCGCGATGGCCCTGATGAGCTCCTCGCTCGGCATCGGCGGGGCGCTCGGCATGCCGGGTGCCGCGGCGATCGCCCAGCACTTCGACTGGCACTCGCTGTTCCTGTGCTCGGCCGGGCTCGGGGCGGCGGCCGCCGCGCTCATCTTCTTCCTGGTCCCCGAGTCGACGGTGCGCACCCCCGCACGGTTCGACTTCCCCGGTGCGGTCGGGCTCTCGGCGGGGCTGGTCTGCCTGCTGCTGGCGGTGTCCAAGGGCGGCGACTGGGGCTGGGGCAGCGGCACCACCCTCGGACTGCTCGGCGCCGCCGTGCTGATCCTGCTCGGCTGGGGCACCTTCGAGCTGCGGACCACCGCGCCGCTGGTGGATCTGCGGACCACCGCCCGCCCCCGGGTGCTGCTCACCAACCTCGCGTCGGTCCTGGTCGGGTTCGCCCTCTTCGCGATGTCGATCGTGCTTCCGCAGCTCCTGCAGTTGCCCAAGGCGACCGGTTACGGTCTCGGCCAGTCGATGGTCGCGGCCGGGCTGTGCCTGGCGCCCGCCGGGCTGGTGATGATCGTGATCTCCCCGCTGTCGGCGCGGATCTCGGCCGCCCGCGGCCCGAAGACCTCGCTGATGCTGGGCGTGACGGTGGTCGCCGCCGGTTACGCCATGGGGCTGTTCCTGATGGACACCGTCTGGGAGGTCATCCTGGTATCGGCGGTGATCGGCACCGGCATCGCGCTCGCCTACGCCGCCATGCCCGCACTGATCATGGGCGCCGTGCCGCTGTCGGAGACCGCGGCCGCCAACGGCCTCAACACCCTGATGCGGTCGATCGGCACCTCGGTCTCCAGCGCGGTCGTCGGTGTGGTGCTCGCCCATATGACGCATCCGTTCGGCGGCATGCCGCTGCCCACGCTGAACGGTTTCCGCGTCGCGTTCGCGATCGCCTGCGGGGCCGGCCTCGCCGCCCTGCTGATCGCGGCCTTCATCCCGGCCCGCCACACCCGGCCGCAGCTCGCGGCTTCCGGCCCGGCCACGGTCAACGCGCCCGCCGACCAGCCCGCCTAGGAGTCCACCGGCGAACACCGCGGACACGGCGAACGCTGCAGACGGAGCAGACGCCGAAGACACGGCAGACACAGAAGG